>NZ_JAMFLC010000025.1:0-132793 GCF_023501985.1 Nocardia sputi
GTCGAGGGCCGAGGCAGGGTCGCGCTGATGCGCGCGGGCCTCGAGCAGGCCTACAAGGTGGGCGCTGCGAAGACGGCGGGGCGCCTGTCGGCGTTGGGGCCGGCCCGGTTCGCGGTCGCGGTCGGCAAGGCCGCCGCGCTGCCCGCGGGTGTGGATCTCGGGGTACAGCTTGCGCAAGTCGCCTCCCGCGACCGGAATTCGACCGTCAAGGGCCCGAACGGAGAGAACCCGAGGGGTATTGATCTGAAGTCGGTCGCTGCCGCAGGAGTATCGGGCGCTGGGGGTGCGTTGGGCGGCATGGCCGCGGGGATGCTTGCGCCGAAGGCCTTTCCCCGTCTGGAGACCAGCCGCTGGGCGCTTGGGCTGGTGCAGGGGGTCGCGGGCGCGGTGTCCGGTTTGGGTGCGGCGGCGTTGATCACGGGCTGGCCGGAACGCCCCGAGGACGTTTTGGCGTCGCTGCTCAGCGGCGGATTCGCCGGAGTCGTTGATGTCCACAGAGGGGGCCACTCGGATCTCGGTTCCCCCGTGAGAGAAGTGGTCGATGGCAGCGTGGCCCACGTGCCTCCGGATCCTTCGACGATGAGTCTGAGCAAGGATGCCGTGATGCGGCTGGCGGGGGCTCCTCAGGGGACGAAATCGCTGGTTCCCGCTCCACCTGCTCCGGTTGACAACACCGGCGGCACTACCCCGCAGCCCGCGAACCCGGCCTCACCCGGCCCCGCTACGGGCGCCGGACCATCGCAGGCTGAAGAGAACTCGGTTTCGTCGGGGCCGCCGGGAGCGACGGGCGATGGACAGCACGGGCCCGACGAGTCGGGAGACCGCGCGCGGCACCTCGCCGATTCGGGATCAGGTGAGTGGGCTCCGGTTTCGGATGCCCACGCGAACGGTCAGGCAGGGACGGCCGGGCAACCAGGGGACTCCAACTCGCCCGCACGGCAGGGTGACCGGGCAGCCGCAGACCGGATCGGCGATCGTGCGCGCGGCGATGACGGTGCGCATGGCGGTGATATGCACAACGACGGCGGTGCGCAGGCTGGTGGCGCCGGGATATCGCAGACCAGGGACGGCGGGCAGGCCGATAGTGGCGGCGGTGCGCACGCCGGCAATGGGCAGGCTGGTAGCGGTGCGCACGGTGCTGGTGCTGGTGGTGTGCAGGCTGGTGGTGGCGCGCACGGTGCTGGTGCTGGTGGTGGTGGTGGTGTGCAGGCTGGGCGTGGCTCGGCTTCCGGTGCTGTCCTGTCGAGCGCGGGTGGCGACTACTCCGGTTCGGGGCCGCGGCCATCGGCAGATCACGGCGAGGGCGGCGCGCACGCGGCCGGTCGTGGCCGGATTGCCTGGGCTCCTGCTGGCGACAGTGTGGCTGGACACGAGCCGGCGGCTGCGCGGCCGGGACCGGGACCGGCGACGGTTGATCCTCCGGTGGAGGTGGGCGATGCCGGTCCTCACAGTGCGGGCGATGAGGGCCCGGCGCGGGTCACGGCGCCGAAGCAGACGGACATACCGTCGGCGCACGAGCCGCCGGTGGAACACTCCGCGGATGCGGCGCCCGCCGACGATCGCCCATCCGTGCACGACGCACCCGACCGCCCGGTGGGGGAACTGGCGCAGGAGTTGGTGGGGTTGCCTTCGGCAGATCCGGCGACGAAGCGGGACCTCACCGCCGAGCAGCAGGCTCAGTTCAAGGCGGCGGCGAAGAAAGCGCTGACGGTCTATCGGTTGCGGCAGGAGGAGCTGGCCGGTGAGTCGTGGGAGCAGCGCAGGCACGCGATGGAGCACGGCGATCGGGCGGAATCGCTGCTGCGGTACATCGACGCGGTGCGCGAGGGAACCGGGAAGACGCCGCGGTGGAATCAGATCAAGGCGTTCCTGCTCGGCGAGCACGGCTTCATGCGTCAGATGGGCACGGGGCAGGGCAAGTCCATGGTCGGTGCGCTGGATACGTTGCGGCAGTTGTCGCGTGGAGAGCCGGTGGAGGCCGCGAGCGGTAAGTCGGTGCGGGTGCATCATGTGATCACCACGACCGAGGTGCTGGCCAACGAGGGGGTGCGGGAATTCGCGCCGATGCTGCGCGGTCTCGGGTATGAGGTGGCGCGCTGGGATCCGCACGACCCGCCGGGCGAGACGCAACGCCCGACTGTCTACTACATGACCTACGACGAGCGTGCGACCGCCGAGCTGTTCGACCGGCCGCCCCCGGGGAAAACCGCGACCATCGATGAGGCGGACGCGGTGCTGGTGCACAACCAGACGGTGCACTACCAGTCCGAGGGGCAGCGGGAGATCGCCTCGGAGGTGGAGGCCGCCGGGGTGCACCGGGTGCGTGACTTCTTGAAAGCCGTCTTGCGCAGCCGAATCACCGCGGCGAAGGACCTGTCGATGCATCTGGAAGAGGCACTCCACGATGGGCCGCTGACAGCGGAGGAGGCCGGGGCCGTACGGGCGCTGTCGGCGGTGGAGGTCGGGGCGGCACGGACGCTGACGGCGCGATTGCTGCGCGAACAACCCGAGCAGTGCCTGGACACGGTGAGCCGGTTGTGGGAAAGCTACGCCGGACGGAAATTCACCGCCGAGGAAACCGAGATGGCCCGTGCCTTCCTGGACGTCAAGGCGGGCCGGTTGAAACTGGATCGGGATTTCCAGATCTTCGGAGAGGATTCCGAGAAGAAGGTACAGATTCTCGACGAGTACGGGAAGCCGCGAAGCGATCCGAAGATCGGCACCGAGAGCCGGTGGTTCGGAGGCCGCCACAAAATGGTGGAGGCGATGTTCGGTGCCCCGGTGTACTCCGATGGGACGGGGTCGAAAAAGGTGACCGTGGAGGACGTCCTCGGCAGGTACGAACATCTGCATCTGATGTCGGGCACGCTGGAGCGGACCGCGGCGGAGATCAAGGAGAACTTCCCTGTCGAGGGTGGTTTGGCGAAGGTGGAGGACTTCGGCCGGTCGAAACTGGTGGGGGAGCAGGATCGGATTTTCCTCACCGAGCCGGAGAAATTGCGGGATGCGGTGGGCCGGGTGCGGCAGTTGCAGGCAGCGGGGCGGCCGGTGCTGGTGATCTGCCCGTTCAACGATCTGGCTCGGAAATTCTCGCTGATGCTGACCAAGGCGGGCGTGGAGCACAATTCGATCGATGCCCGGTGGTTCGCCGAGCACCGCGACAACAACGCCGCCGAGGAACACCTGCTGTCGGTCAAGGACACTGCGGGTGTCCGGGGCGCGGTGACTGTCGGCACGGGGATGCTCGGCCGGGGTTTCGACGTGTCGATCAGCGACGAGGTCAATGAGCTGGGCGGGGTACACGCGCACATGCTGGGGCGTTCGCCGACCAATCCGGACGAGGACCATCAGTGGTCGGCGCGCGCGGGCCGCAACGGCCGCAACGGCAGCTTCTGTTTCAACGTCGCCGCGTCCGACCGCCTCTACAGCGAGGCGCAACAGCAGGGTGCGCGGGTCGCGGTCACCCACTACCGGGCCGCGGTGGCCAAGCACGCCGAGGCCACCGCCGAATACACCGAAACCGTCCGTCAGGTAGGTGACCCGGATGCGGCGCAACCGCAGAAGTCCGTGCAGGCGGCGCGGACGAAGGTCGCGGCCACCGCGGCCGATGTCGCCGCGGCCGAGCGGGAGATGCGCAGCCTGACCACCCCCTTGCAGAACGACGCGGCCGACCGCACGTATCTGCAGCGTGCGATGCGCCGCGCCAACCAAGCCCACGCGCCCCCGGCCGCAGAAGATCTCGCCGCCACCTCGCCCCAGTCCACCGTCGCTGCGGACCTCCTCCACACCGGGCCGGGCACTGCCCATGCTGCGGCGGGCGTTGACCCGACCGGGGCAGACCCTGGCCGGACCAGGTCGGACACCGGCCACGCCGGGGCGGACAAGGACCGCGTCGTGATGGAGGCGGTGCACGTCGGGCCTGACGCCGTCCAACCGCACCTGCGGGGGGACCGGTTCGCGCGGCTGGCCGGGTGGCTGGGGATTCCCGCATCGGTCCAGGCGGCCGCGGCCATGTTCGACACCGACGATGACGACGACCCGCTGAGCCGACTGCTGGAACGAGCAGGCGTCTCATCCGCCGCTGTGGAAGCGCTGAACCAGCACCTCGACCACGCCGCGCCCGCGGTGGTGATGCGGGCGGACACACTCAGCGACGAGCAGGCACTGAATCATCTGATGCCCCAGCGCAATCGGCTGGCCGCCGAACTCGGCTGGGAACCCGCTCAGGTCGCAGGCGCGGAGGGCGTGCGCCAAGTCGGTGCCGCCGTCGACACCGCCCGCAAAGAGCTGGCGGACCTGCTGGACGTTCCCGCCACCGAGGTGAACACCGCCACCGCCCGCGACTGGCTCGCCGACGCGGTCGCCCGCCTGCTCGCCCCCACCGAAACCGCCGACGACCCGGCCACCGAACTCCTCGTGCTCGCCGCCTCCACCTACCTGGCCGTCACCGCCCTGCTCGACCTCGCCGTCGCCATCCACCAGCGCAGCCCGAAGAGCTGCGTCAACAACGGCGTGACGATGATGCGGGTGCTGTACCCCGACAGCGAGCACGCCTACCATCTGCCGGACGACATGCCACTGCGGGGCCACGACGAAGAAGACACCGAGCGGGCCTTCGGCGGCGCCTTCCGGGCATTCGGGTCGCTGGACGCGGCCGCCGAATCGCTGAAAGATCGTCCCGGGGGTAGCCAGGCGCTGGTCTATAGGTGGATGAACAAGGGGGAAGTCGAAAGCCACCTGGTGCTGCTGGTCAACGACAGTGACCGAGCAGATGCCCCGAACCTGGTCGTCTTGGACATCGCGGCCGCCCCCGGAGAGACTCCGATCACTCCGGCAGATCTGGCAGGTCGGCCCGCGCTGCTGAACAAGGCAGTCCCGTTCCAGCAATGGCGGCGCGAGCAGCAAGCGTTCATCGACCGACTGAAGGAGGCCGATCGCGCCGTTTTCGCCATCGAGTTCGACAACAAGGGCCAACCCCTCGCCCGCCTTTCCGCAACACAGCGCTCTGCTGTCGCCTCCCGGGACCCAGGACTTCCTCCGCCATCGCTCTGGTCGAGCCGTGCCCCACCGCTGCGGCGGAAGATGTTCGCGCTCGCCGGCGCTCGCCCGCCCGGCGACGGCCCGTCACCGGACAGCTCCGTCCCGGCCGATACGACTGAACCGGACACGCAGTCGTCGAACGTCGACTCCGGTTCGGCGATGCCGCACGACGATCCGGAAAGTCGCGGCACGGATGCGGGCTCCATGCAAGGCCGCGTCGGCAGCAGGCCCCCAGCGGGACGCGACCGCGAGTCGACATGGTCGGCCGGTACTGCGCCGCTGGATTTCCGGACCACGCGGGCGGAGGTTCATGCCAGGACCGGGGCCGAGGTCGGAGACGGTCTGGCGACGCTCGAGACGTTCGTGGCGATGCGCGATGGCGCTCCGGTCCATCCCGGGGGCGGTGCGGACGCGGGGGATCTCACCGATGAGCAGATGGCGGGGCCTGCTCTCGTTCCCGAGCAGCTTCTGCTCACCCAAGAGCATGCGGACGCACTGTCGGATGCCCTGACCGAACGCGATCAGGCAGTCGACCGGATCACCGATCAGGTGTGCGAATTGGAGCACGTGCTCGCGGCATTGGTCGGTGAATCCGGAACGGTAGACATGGTGTCTCTGACCGGTGTCCGCGATGAACTGAATACATTCTTGGACCAGCAGTTGGCCGCATACGCCGAAACTCCAGAGGGACGGCGTGACCAGATGATCGCGACCCTGCGTCAGGTTACCGCGAAGCCGCGTCTGGACGATCGAGATATTCGAGTACTGAACGAGATAATGCCGGCCAAGCACGGTGGACTCGCCGCGTTGCTTCCCGGGGCGAGAAATCGTTATGCCCAGGCGTTACACACCGCGGCCCGGGTTCGGCTCGCGGAACTGGATTCGCATCGGGTGGACGCCTTCCGAGTCGATGACGCGATGCGGCGTTTGCAGCGCGGAATTCGAGGTCAGCTCGACCACGCGGCAGAGGTGCTCTTTGAGCGCGGGTCGCGTCGGACGATCCAGGGTTTGCTCGACGACATCGATTCGATGCGGTCCAAAATATCGGCGGCGCGTCGGAATATCAGCGCTGGATGGCACGATATCCCGGGCGACGGGCTGGCGCCGCTGCTATCGGAGATCGCCCGGGGTCTGCGTACCAGAGACGATGTAGTCGAAGCAGTAGCCGCCATTGCCGCGCCCCGGCACATCGCCGTGATCGTTGATGACGTACTGAGGATGGTCGAACAGTCCGCGGTCGGCATATTCGCCGAATCCTCGATGCGGGGTCTCGTGTTCCGCGATCAGGAGGCTCGGCGCGTCAGGGCCTTGGAGGACACCGTAGCCCGCGTGCGCACCACAGTGGGCATTCCCCAGACTGCCCCCGATCTGTACACCCGAGTAGTGGATAAGTCGGCGGAGCACCGATCGGATCTCAGCACCTTCGTGGATCCGGCCGACACACTGTACCTGCACTTCACCCCGAACATTCGGGCAATCGCCACAGCGGGCATGATCCGGTCCGGCGCACACGACGAGATCATCAACACCACGGCCGGCCATTCCCTCGGGGTGCATTTCATCAAGCCGGGGAACTGGCAGGGGACGGAAAACTTCAACATGTACGTCGGATACGCCGGACTCCGCCGCACACTCGCAACCGGGAACGGCACTGTACTGCCTGACCCGCTCGGCGCGATCGTCGTCATGCCACTCGGCGCGATCACGAAGACAACGCCGATACGCAACGAGGCCAAGACGACCGCACCGGACGAGGCTCATCTGGCCAGCGACGCCACATTCCGTCCTTTGGACGGGAATCCCAGTTACGCCTACCCTCTCGACGACGCCTACATCATTCCTTGCTACAGCAATCTGCAGGTCCCTCAGGAGCAGCGTCTGATCATCGACCCCGACACTGGGGAACGAAACGTGCGACCGATTGCCGAGCCGATCCGCGACGCCTTTCGCCGCGCCGGGTACGAGGAGGCTTGGATCGACCGGCACGTCATCGAGCTACCAGAACGCATCGCAGCGGACCCTGACACTCGCGTCCTCCACGGGGAGTACGACCGTACAAAAAGGTTGATCCGGCAGGCCCAGGACGAGATCAAACGGCGGATGGCCGAGGACGGGACGTACACGGATCGACTCGTCGTTCCATTGACCACTGAGCACGGGCGGCAATTCGAGACCCTCGATCTGCACGGCACAACGCGGCAGGGTTACCACTCGACATCCGCTCTTGCCATCGAACGGCTGATTGTCACTGACCGGCGCCCGCCGGTCGGTGACGCGGAGAAACCGCGGAGCGAACGTACCCGGTGGACTCGGAGCGACCAGCCGGATAGAGCACCCGACCAGCAGGAACAGCGCACCCGACCGCACGGACTCGACGGTCCCATCGGCAGCCGGCCGTCGTCCGACGTCACCGCGAGCGAGCAGAACCGGCCCACGCCGTGGAGGACAGCGAGGACGGAGCCGGATCAACCGCCGATTCCACCGGCGTCGCCCGGCGATTCCGTGCCGGGTGAGGACACTACCGGACCGGGCGAATTCATCGGGAGCAGACCGCCCAGCCCGGGTGAGGCCGCAGGCAGGCCGACGCCGTGGGCGCGGCACACGGTCCCGGAGGCGTTGATCGAGCAACCCGACGGGTCGGCTCCAGCGGCGTGGCCGACCCCGAACGGCACCGAGCCGTTCCGGCGGTGGTCGAAGGATGCTCGCCTTGCTCGCGGACTGACTCAGGCCCAATTGGCCGCTCGCATGGGCGTGCCGAATTCGGCGACATATATCGGTTCGCTGGAGCGTGGGGTGACGATCACGCGGGATATGGCGGTGCGTCTGCTGGAAGGTCTGGGCGCTCCCGCCGAAGTGGCGGAGTCAGTACTGCGCGAGTACTTCCCGGACGAACACGGCGAGTTTCCTGATCCCCGGTCCGACCGGTTCCGCCATCCCAAGGACTGGATAATTGCCGCTCGCACGAGTAAGGGACTGTCACGCACGGAGTTGGCCGCGCGCGCAAGTGTGGGCCTGACCGGTTTGAGCCAGGAAGAACGCGCGGAGAACCCCCGGGGCGAGTTCGGCATGAACCCGGATTACGCGCTGCGCCTGCTCGCCGGACTGGACGCACCGGGCGATATCGCCACGGCGTTCATGAGTCGCTTCTATCCCGACTGGGAAGCCGCAGCGCGGGCCGACGAGCCACGAAGCGGCGGGCCCGACGGATTCATCGGCAGCCGTCCAACGGGTTTCACGCCCGAACCAGGTGACCGGCAGCCCGCCGAGGATCTCACCACGCGCGACGAACCCACCAGGCCCGATCCGGTCCACGCGACGCGAGAAGAACTCGCAGAGTGGGCAACCCAGCTGTCCGACCACGGCCTGCGAACATTCCTTAACCGCGCCCAGACGGAGACTTCGGCGCATATCGCGGACGTGCATCGCGGACAATCGCCCGCGCTGGAAGCAGCCATCGCCACGGCACGAGTGCAGACCGTATTGGTGATCGAACAGTTGCATCGAAGCGCCGCCGGTGGTTCCGGATCGCTGCTCGCCGCGGCCGACGCGGCGACCAATGTATTCGAGGTAATCGGAGCGCTCCACCTGGCCGACACGCGGTCGGCGTCCTATACCCACGATCTCGATGTACTGACCCGATTCCCGGAGCGATTGCGCGCAGTCGCCGAACTCGGGGCGGCGCGCTTCGTCGACGGCTCCGACTGGGCACGGCTTGCCGACGAGTGCCTCCTCGCGGGACGCGACAACGGCTGGGACGAAGAGCTGATCCAGTCGCTGCGTGCGCTGCCTGCGCAAGCACCCGAATTCGCTGCGGCGCTCACCGGCTCGGACCGGATCTTCTGCGACGCCGGCGGCCGATATATTCCGAACGCCTACCGGGCGGCGATGTACTATCTGACCCGCAGCCACGACACCGACGAGGCGATCAACCGGCTTCGCGAGCTGGACCATGCCGTCGCGGCGGCGGTGGTTCGCCTGGGGTCGACTCGGCCAGCCACCGAGGCAGGGCTGTCGCTGTTTCAACTGCGCCTGGATATCCACGCGGCAATCGCGTCCGCCGACGGCGCGATCGCTCCCGCTATGCGATCCAGCGCCATGCGTGGCCTCGACCACAATCCGCTGCTACCGCAGACGATCGAGCGAATCGTGCTCGACCTCGGTGCCCTCGCCCGGCACGGCTCCGAAACACCGAGATCTATCCGACCGACCTACACCGCCTACCCCATCGCGTCCGAGTATTTGGTCGGGGCCTCGGACGAAGACATTTTCCCCGTTATCGAAGCTCTGGCTTTCGCTATGCACGGAGGGGATTTCATCAAATCGACCGGTCCCTCGTCAGAGCTACTGCGGACCGGATCGGATGGTGTTTCCTTCGTGATGGATCAGTGGGGCCGCTTCCTGGCCGCGATCGACCACAATTCCCTGCTTCACCTGATGTCGGCTATGGGGGACGAGCTGGCCGGCTGGGGCACATTGTTCACCGACCAGAACGGACGGCTGGACGATCCGGTACGTCCCTATCGGGTGGACGAAATCTTCGATCCCATGGGTACCGCCCAACTGCGTGATGCGCTGACACGTGGCGGGCTCGGTCTCGATGACACCAACTTCGACAATGCGAGCCAGGGCAAACTGTGGCGCCACGATTCGACACCGGTGTCGGCGCTGTTCACCATGGAGCCGCTCGGCTTCCTGGGAAGCATCGAGTCGATCTTCGCTGTCTACGACGACGGTTTCTGGATAAAGCCTGTTCGCGGCGGAACGACACGCAGCGCCGACGAGGTGCGAGTACCGCTGATCCTCGGCCCCCTTCGCCACGAACCCGGCAATATCGAGGTTGCCGTATACCGGCAGGGCGACCACATGATCGTCCGATACCGTGACCCCGACCCGGGTCCCGAACCCGATCGAGTCGCCCCCGTATTCGCCGAGTTCCATCAGCGCATGAACCGATGGGTAACCGAATCCGACGGTGTCGAATGGCACCCCGACACCGCTCAGGTAGTTCACACCTTCGAACAACACCTCGGGCGATCGGTTTCCGGGCAAGACGGTCCCGATGGCTACATCGGCAGCCGTCCATCGGATTCGGCAGCCGACTCCAATGATCCGATGCGGCGTTCGTCGGTGGTGTTCGGACCGGATGCACCTACGTCGCAAATTCGTGCTTCTCTCACGGGGCCGCTGAGTTCCCTCGGATTGGACGCCGCCTCGGTCGAGCCCGCCGCTGGACTGCTCGATATCGCTGCGTGCCTGGTGAACTACGGTATAGCGGCGGCGGATGGCGACAGCGTGAAGTTGCTTTTGTCGAGCAGGGGCAGCGACAAAGGTTTCACGGTCTCCGGAGCGCTGTCGGGATCTACGGTGGTGCGTGCCCGTAGGGCCCTGGAATCGGAGTTGCTGGGTAAAGGGTTCGGCACGTTCGAGTGGCGGGGTCGGGCAGGTGAAACGGATTCTTGGTTGGTTCATCTGTGGGGAGATCGAAAAAGCATCGTTCACGTAGACCCCGCGCAGTTGGCGGGGCTGGCAGAAGATTTCGGTGCGGATCAAGTGGGTTCGGCGGTATCCGCAGCGGTCGGGCGCGCATCACGACGGTGGGGTGGTCTGAAGCACACCGGCTCGCTGGCGGTCGAGCTGAACGATGGGCGGCTGCGGGTGCGACTGCTGGGGATCCGTCTCGTTGACGGCCTCGCTTACGAGCCTCCCACGTTGTTCGACGAAACCATCACCCGGCCCGGCGCGGACCGGCCCGGTGGGTTCATCGGCAGTCGGCCATCCGACTCCGCCGATGCGGCGGGGCTTTCCGCTGATTTGGCGCGCAACCGCGCGGACGCCGCAGCGCAGTTACGCGCGGCTGCGCAGCGATTCGGCGAGGAGCCACCCGTACGCGGTGCGGAGGCCGCGGCCATCGAGGCATGGCAGCACGCCCGAAAAGCGTCGGCCGCGACGATTGCCACGCTGACCGGGACGAACCCCGGTCTGGTGATGACACAGCTGAGCGAAGTGCTCAACCTGCTGCACAGGCGGTTGACCGCGCTCACCCAGCCGGAATGGGACCGACTGCTCAGCAGTGGCGGGCAGCAGCTGTCGACGGCGCTCGGTCCGTGGATCGGTCGCAGCCTCCGGCTGGAAGATGATCTCCAACGTGCCACGACACTGGCACTCGAAGGAACACCGGACAACGCGCTCAACAACTCGAATGCCGAACGGCGCACACAGCGCACACGAGATCTCGACGACATGCTCGGTCGCTCTGCCACCAGCTCCGGCGTGGCGGCGAATGCGGGTATGGACCTACCACAGGCACTCGAACGCCTCGCCGCCTCGATGGAGGAAACCCCGACTGGTCGCCTCCTGAACGCGCTGCTCGATCATGTGCGGTTCGCCCGGCTGATCCAGCTGACCACCACGTGGATGGAACTCGACGGATACATCACCACGAACTTCGGCCGATTCGAGACACCGGAACAGTCGGGCGGTTCGTCTCCAGAGGAAGGCGATCGCACATCTGGGCTCATAGGGAACCGGCCGCAGGATCAGCCAGGTGATGCCGGACCGAATAACGCGGAGAAGTCGACGCCGTGGTCACGCTCGAGTAATCGGCCCGGAGCGTCCGACCAGTCTGATTCCCCCCATCGCCCCGAGCCGTCGGGTATCACTTCATGGTCCCGACCGACCGACAGCGCATCTCCGGAACAGGCGACGTCGATCGAGTTTTCGCAACAGTTCTTTCCGAAGTCGGCAGCGGGATCCGGCACCGATGAGCCGAGCTCCGCGCGCCCTCCTGATTTCATAGGCAATCGACCTCCTGACGACGAAACCGCAAGCCTCGGAACCGAAATCGACAAGGTCGCGCAGGCACCCAGTGTGAAGCGAATGCAGGCGATGCAGGGACGTCCGGGAGTCACGATCGAGTTGCTGACCTTCGACGACAAGAAGGAGACACAGGTCCTCAGGGAGATCTACGACGATGCTGACCAGGCAATGGCGGAGTGGACCAAAGCGAAGATCGGCCGGGCCATGGGCGCGCCGATCGCCGACGTGTTGCTGGATCGACAGGATCCATATCATGTCCTCTACCGGGACTTCGTGCTCGAGGGGGCACGCAACAACCCTCGGGCAGTCGACCTGCTGGGCATCTTCGCGGCGATCACCGGCAAGACGAGCCCCTTCGCCGCCGCCTTCGTCCGCGACGTCGGCGGCCGCAGAGTGTGGCAGGACCACCACCTTGGTCGGCAAGACATCGTCGAGATCGGACAGCTGGTGAAGTCCGTTGGGGATTCGCTGGCACAGATACCATTTCCCCCGTCGATCTCGAGGACAGTGCTCGATACGCAGATGGCGGCTATGTCCGCGTTGCGAGAGGTGGCGCAGCACGCCGAGCATCCACTGCGGATGGCCGGGCTCGACGAGGAGGCGCAGGCCAAGACCAGACTGGTCGCGAATTTCGAGCTCGATCACCCCTATATCGAGCTGTCCGGGCTCGTCAGTCCCCACATCCCGGCGGATACGGTCGGGGAAATCCTGGACAAATTGGATGACCTGCTCGGCAAGTATCGGTACGCTCCCGGTTTCCGCAAGCTCATGACCAAAATCCGCGTACTCAAAATCGATTTCGTGGCAGGAGCGCGCGCCATCGCCATCCGCGAGTATGTGGAGAATGACCCTGCCCTCTTCCAAACCATACTTACATTCAGTTTGCCGCATGCGGCCGATCGGATGATGACTCTCGCTGACAGCGACTTCCGTCGCCTGAACGGCATGCATCCGAGCAGCGCTCAGATATACGCAGACGATGTCTGCCACGAATTCGCCCACGCCATCGATCAGGCCACCAACTATGCACTCAGCAAAAAGCTCGCCGCAGTATTGATCGCCGCCCACGGAAAGCTGGAGCTGTACGGCTTGACCGAGAGTTACGTGGAATGGCGTAGTCGCTTGCCCTCGTTCGCCTTCGAAGATTCGACCAAGACCAAACTCAATTACCCCGAGGCCATTGCCGTCGGATTCGCCGACGCGGAAATCAACGGTGCCATTGTCGGCACACCGCAATGGGTCATCCACCATTACGTTACGACACTTCAACGGCCGGAAATCAAGCGGGTACACTTCGCCATGTATCAGCAGGGCCTTCCCGATGGCTAGATCGGCAGCCGACCGCCCGAGCCCGCCGACGCGGATGGGCTTTCCGCTGATTCGGTGCGCAACCGAGCGGACGCCGGTTCGCCGATGTCGCAGCAGGATCGGTTCCGCCGCTGGTTCGAGATGCGAGGGCAGGAAGCCGAGGTGGTCACTCAGAGTGTCGCTCGATACACACAGATGACGCCTGCGGACGGTCGGCCGCGCACCAGCAAAGACGGGACCAGATGGCCAGATCAGTAGCCTTACCGGCGTCCACGCCCAACACAGTCGGTCAGGGTTCGACAAGCAGGTCTCGTGATGTCGCTGAGACCGCCAGCAGAACCGATGATGTCGATGATGTGTTTCGGCCGGAGGAATTCGATGTAGCCGATATCATCCGGGCGGCGTTGGCGGATGTGTCGGAGCCCGATGTTGCGGCAGATCTGATCCATGTGTGTTACTTCAGGGCGTTTCGGTGTCGTCGGCGGCTGATCTCTTGCGGATCGGTGTCGACGACGCGCGGGAAGTCCTTGCCGTGGCCGGTGACGCGTTGCGGAACGGAAAGTTTCGTGCGGTGCTGCCCAGAGCCGCCGACTGACCAGAGGTCTCGACGGGTTCGACGACCCACCAGGCGATCGCTGTCCATATCGATGCCAGCAGGACCGCGCCGATGATGTCGGTGGGGTAGTGCGCACCGGCGTAGATTCGCTGCACGCCCACCAGCGTGGGGATCGCGATGATGGTGACGGACAGGAGCCGATGCCCTCGTCCGCGGGTGGTGGCCCACAGGAGTGCGGCGGTGGCTGAGTAAAGCGTCAACGAGGCGGCGACGTGCCCGGAAGGGAAGCTGGCGGTGGGTGGCAGGTCGGGATTGAGGTGTGGGACCTGGGGGCGGTCGCGGTCGACGATCGCGGCGGTGGTGAGAAACAGCGTGATCTCACCCGACAGCGCGATACCGAGGAACAACGCCGGGCGCCAGCTGCGGAGGACGCCCACCGCCAGCGCGGCGACGATCAGGGCGACCGTGATGACCGCGGTGGTATTACCGAGTTCGCCGAACACGCCGAGGATGGAGGTGAGCGTAGGGTTACGGTGCTCGGCAAGCGTCGCCACGATGCTGTGATCCCACCGCGGCACCGGGTTTTCGGCTTCCGGGGCGCGCACCAGCATGCCGATTCCGACGAGCCCTCCGACGAGCAGCACCCACGCGACCGCGAGTTCGCCGATTCCTCGCCATGGGTGGGGAAGGGTGGGCGCATGCCGCAGCGGGACCGGCCGCAAGTCGTCTTCCTCGGCCGGCGGTACGTCACCCGGCAGCGGGCCCGCGTCGCCGATTCGGGCGTCGCCACGCCATCGGTGGAACGCGACGGTGGCCAGCACGAGCCACAGCGACCCGAGCAGCCAGCCCGCGAGGACGTCGGTGAGGTAGTGCACGCCCAGCGCTATCCGGCTGACGCCGACGGCCGCCACCATGAGGACCGCGAACACGGCCACCGCACGGCGTGGGCCCGTCGGCAGGATCGGTGCGAAAACCAGCAGGACAACGCCGTAGCACACCAGTGAACTCATCGCGTGTCCGCTGGGGAAGCTCCACCCGTCTGTGCTGTAGAGGGGAGTCTCCACCACCGGACGCAGCCGGGCGACAAGCTCTTTGACGATCGGGTTGAGGATCAACCCACCCGCGCCTGTCACCACCACGTAGACAGCAAGGCGGGGGAGACGACGAATGAGCAGCCAGAGCCCGCAGACGGCGAGCACAAGGACCAGCGTGCCGGTCCCGCCGAGATCGGTGATGCCGGTGAGTACGTTCCGCAGAATCCTGTGCTCCGCTGCCACGGAGACCAGGCTGTCGGTGACCGCCTGATCCGCGCTCTGCATCGGTTCCCACCGCGCCCGGACCAGCGCTGTAAGCACACCGAACCCGAGACCGACGGCCACAGCGCCCAACAACGCCGCGGCACTGCGGATGGCGAATCGTTCGGCGGCCGCGGCCTCACTCCGAGGGGCCGGGCCGCCAGGGCGGTCGGCGCCCGTCGCGGCATCCTCGTCGTGGCGGTCGACAGACAACGCAACACCTCCTGCGATCGTGCGAGACCTCGCCGTGCAGCGAAGACCCGCGACAGGTCACCAGAGAACCTCCGGGTCTGGATGAGTCGTTGTCCACGGGTTCCCGAAACGAGCGGTCGCAATCAATCCGGAAGGTCACGGTCGACAGCCCAGCCGATGTCCGGCGACGAACTCGGCCCTCGTGGGTGGCTGAAAGCAGCGACCGCGGATCACTGGCGACTGCGTTCGTATGTGTGATCCGGAGCTGGGATCCGCTGATAGTCGGTGACGCGGAGAGTTGGTGTGAAGTCGGGATCATGCTGGGCGCTGTCCGGTTCGACGAAGCCGCGGACCTCGAGCCACGTGTCGTCCTCGATCACTTCCGGCATCCCCGTAAGGTGCACGACTACATAGCGGGCATCGGCGACGCAGCAGGTGATGACCACTCGCGCGAGATCTGTGTCGGTGGTGTCGGAAGGCCGTTGCCCGAGATCGACCGGCCGCATCGCGAATCCGCTGATGGTCACCTCTCGGCCGTCCAGGGAGCGGTTCGAGTCGAACAGCGCCCGATCCACCAGATCGACAACCCGCAACGTCGGTGCGGGATCCGTCGGCAGGGGCGGAAACGGCCATCGCTCCGGTTGCGCCGAGGGCGAATCGCCGGCCACGACCTGTACCCGAGGGCTCGTCACGGCGGCGTCGGCGCCCAGCGCGGGCGGGGCGATCAGCAGCAGTGCGGCGGCCGGAAGCAGCAGGAGCCAATGGGCCCGGCCGGTGCCGTGCCCATGGTCGTGCTCGTCGCTCGAGGTGGCCGCGCCGCGCCGGATGTCGCGCACGATCGCGATCAGCCCGAGCAGAATGAAACCCGCGCCGCTGATCAGCAGGAACGGATAGAGGCCGGGTTTCACGTAGCGCAGGTAGGAGCCATCGAGCGCGATCCACAAGACCGCGCCGCCGATCAGCAGCAACAGCAGATTCTGGGTCTCCCGTCTCACCGGGCACCTCCGAGAAAGACATATCCGGCGAGGGCGCCGCACACCACGGCCACCCCGAGCGTCACCGGCGCGAATCGCATCGCGAACGCTCGTCCGAACGTACCCGCCTGCATGGCGAACAGTTTCACATCGACCGCGGGCCCGACCACCAGGAACACCAGCCGCGGCAGCAACGGCAGCGTCGACATGCTCGCAGCGACGAACGCGTCGGCCTCCGAGCACAGCGCCAGCACGATCGCCAAGACGGCCAGAACAACGATGGCTATCACCATCTGGCCGGCCAGATGTTCAAACCAGGAGGGCGGGACCAGCACATGGAGCGCGGCGGCCGCCCCCGCGCCGAGTACGAGAAAAGCGCTGGCCTGTAGTAGATCGTGGCGCGCGGCCTCGGTGAAGACCTCCCAGCGGGTGCGGCCCGCCACGCAGTGACCATGCCCGGCCCTCGGCAACAGCCACGCCGGACGGCCGAACATCGACCAGATGAAGCCCATCGCGACCGCGGTGGCCAGCGAACCGGTGAACCGCGCCGCGACCATACCCGGCTCGCCGGGAAAAGCCACCGCGGTGGAGATCAGCACGACCGGGTTGGTCGCGGGCGCGGACAGCATGAAAGCCAGCGCTACCGAGCCCGGCGCGCCCTGATCGGTCAACCGTCGCGCCACCGGCACGACACCGCACTCACATCCAGGCAACGCCATGCCCGCCAGCCCGGCTACGCCGATCGCCGCGGGCTCGTTGCGGGGCAGCACCTTTCGCAGCACGGCAGGGGAGACGAACGCCGCGATGCCACCACTGACCAGTACGCCGAGTACCAGAAAGGGCACCGCCTGCACGAAGACGCCGGAGAATATCGTCACCGCGGTCTGCAACCGTGCCGACGCACCGACCGCGCGCACCAGCGGCGCCTGCATGACCAGCCCGAGGGCGATCAGCGCGACCAGTGCGTACGTCGAGGGCACTTTCGTCCGAATCGACGTCGGAGTGTTCTGCGCGAGCACGCTCACATCCTGTCAGCACGAGCCGCCGAACCCGTCGACCGACCCTGATCGATGAGGAACGGCTTCGTTCCCGTGACCGTCATCCGAACAGGATCGCGGTCGTCGCTTCCAATGGAACCCGCGTGTGGGGCGGCGGAGGGAGGTCCGCAGGGGCGGGGCGTACGCGTCCATGGTGCGCGCCCGCCCGTGCCGATCAGGCCGGCCGCGTGGCGGTGGCGATTTGGAAAACGCCGTCTACGCGTCGGATTTTCGGCTCACGCAGGCCGGCTTCTTCGAGCATGGCGACGAGTTCGGCGTCGGAGTGGAAGCGGGCGCGCTTGGCGACCGGCGGTGGCATGAGCGACCGTGGGGGATCGGGCGCGACGGTGTGCAGGACCAAGCGACCGTTCGGTGCGAGGACTCGGTGCAGTTCGGACAGCATGGCGGGCGCCTCGACGAAGAACAGGATGTTCATCGCGGTCGCGCTGCTGAAGTGTCCGTCCGGCAGGGGCAATGCTTCCGCCGCGGCCTCGATGACCTCGAGCCTGCCCTCTCGGACGGCGGTTTCGTTCCTCGACCTGGTGAGCGCCACCATATCGGCGCTGTGATCCACGGCTGTTACGCGGCAACCGGTTTCCAGCGCACTAGCGGCGAAAGTGCCGCCTCCGCAGCCCACCTCGAGGAGGTGGTCGTTGTCGGTGAGGTGAAGCTCTGCCAGCGTGTCGCGGAAGATCGGGTGATGGGATTTCATGTCCCGCCACATCAACCGTGCCAGCGGTCCGCGAGGTCTGCGCAGCAGTCGGTCGGTGAACAGATCGAAAAGAGCCAAGGCGAATTCCTGTCGTGATCGTCCGAAGGTGGTTCAGCTGTGGGAGCTCAGCTCAGCTCAGCTGAATCCGCATGTCTCCGTGCACGCTGCGGTGAGCCAATGGGCGAGCCAGTACGGTGTGCGGATATCCCGGCGTGATGGCGGACGCATTGCTGAGGCGCTCGAGATGGTGGTCGTCGAAGGCGAGGTCCAAGGCGTCGAGGTTGTCCTCGAGCTGCGCGCGAGTTCGGGCACCGAGAACGGGTGCGGTTAGGCCGGGTTGGCGCAGCAGCCAGGCGAGGGCCACCTGCGCCGGCGACCGGCCGAGTTGCCGGGCCACCTGGCGTACGGTCTCGGCGATGGTCAGCGACCGTTCGGTGAGACCGTCGTTGGCGACGATCAGGTCTTTGCGGGTGGTTCCCACCACCGGACGCCGCGCATCCGACGGGAGATCCGCATCGGTGTACTTACCGGCGAGCACGCCTCCCGCCAGTGGCGACCAGGCAACCACGCCGAGGCCCATTTCGCGGGCCATCGGCAGCATGTCGTGTTCGGCCGTGCGTTCGGTCAGGTTGTACTCCAGTTGAACCGCGATGAGCGGCGTCCATCCCCGCAAGTCGGCCATCGTCTGCATGCGTGCGATCTGCCAGACGGGGGTGTTCGAAATGCCGAGGTACAGCACTTTGCCCGCGCGCACCAGATCGTCCATCGCGCGCAGGATCTCTTCGGGCGGCGTGAGGCCGTCCCACATGTGCAGGTACAGCAGGTCGAGATAGTCGGTGCCCAGGCGGCGTAGGCTCGCCTCGACCGAGGCGACCATGTTCTTGCGATGGTTGCCGCCGGAATTCGGATCGGTGAGCCGTCGCAGCAGGGTGTACTTGGTGGACAGGACCAGAGCCTCGCGGTCGGCCGCGGCGAACTCGCCGAGCCATTTCTCGGCGTTGCCGTTGGTGTAATTGCCTGCCGTGTCGAGGAAGTTGCCGCCGCGTGTGACGTAGGCGTCGAAGATGCGCCGAGCCTCGTTCTTGTCGGCGCCCCATCCCCAGTCGGTTCCGAAGGTCATGGTGCCCAAGGCCATCGGTGATACACGCAGGCCCGACCGTCCCAGCAGCCGGTAGCAGTCCAGGGCATCGTTGGAGGACGCATTGTTGAAAAACGTTGTCATTATCGTCTAGTGTAGGCCCGCTGAGTTTGCCGAGCAAGGGCTGGAGATGGCGACAATCGATACAGAAGTTCGGCGTTGCGCCGCAACGGTTCTCGGAATCGATGCGGGCGGGATCGACGCACAGCGCCCCTTGCAGGAACACGGGCTGGATTCCTTTCTCGCCGCCCGTCTGCACCTGCGTCTGGCCGAACGCACCGGGGTGCGCGTGCCACTGGAAGCCTTCGTCGGAGCCACGCTCGACTCGTTGGTCGCGGAGATCGAAAAGCGCAGGGAATCAGTCGATCCGACGCGTCGAGAGACCGTCTCGCCGACGCCGCCCGTCGCGGCGTCCGAGATCGTCGTCGAAGAAGAACTGACCCCCATCCAGGCGTCCTACTGGGTGGGCCGCGAGGCCGGCATGCCGCTCGGGGGGGTGGCCACGTTCTACTACTTCGAATTCGACCGCGATCCGGAACGATTCGTGGCAGCCGACGCGCGGGCCGAAGTCGGCGCGCTGGAGACGGCGTGGAACACGGTGGTTGCCCGCCACGACATGCTGCGGGCCATCGTGACCGACGACGGCCGTCAACGGGTACTGCCGCCGGGGCGGCGCTACCGCATCGAGGTTACCGACCTGCGGGATGCCGCAGGCGATGCCGCCGCGACCTTGGCGCGGCTGCGCCACGAGAAGTCACATCAGGTGCGCGATACCGCGACAGGACCGTTGTTCGACATCCACGCCGCGCTTCTGCCGTCCGGCGCGCTGCGGCTGTTCGTCGGATTCGACATCATCGTGCTGGATATGGCGAGCTGGATTCAGCTCATGCGGGAGTGGGGTGAGTTGGTCGCCGATCCAGACGCGGCGCTGCCACCGCCGCCGACCTCGTTCCTCAGTATCGTGCGCGCCCGCCGGGCGGCCGAGGTGGGCCGCCGGGAACGGGATCGCGCCTACTGGCAGGAGCGGCTGGCCGGCCTGCCGCCCGGCCCTCGGCTGCCCTATGCGGTCGCACCCGAAACGATTCGCACCGCCCGATTCCGGCGCCACGAGGCGCGGCTCGCACCGGAACACTGGACGGCTCTCGGCTCTCGCGCCGCGCAGCGTGGCCTCAGCCCTACCGCGGTGCTGCTCGCGGCTTTCGGACTCACCTTGTCGCGGTGGGGAGCCACCGACGCGTTCTGCCTCAACGCCACCCTGTTCGACCGATCCGACGAAGGCGGGGACAACGAGGGCGTCGTCGGGGATTTCAGCACCACCGCGCTGGTCGAGATGCCGGCCCCGAACCCGGGCGATTGGCTCGGGTTCGCCGACTACGCTCGCCGCGTCAACACGCGGTTCTGGGCCGACCTGGAACACCGCTCCTACAGCGGCGTCGAGGTGCAGCGCGAGCAGACCGCCGACCTCGCGCCGCGTTACCCGGTGGTGTTCACCAGCGGGGTCGGTCTCGGCCAGGCCGACGGCCCGGCCGCGGGCTGGTTGGGAGACGAGGTGTTCGGAGTCTCGCAGACACCGCAGGTGACCCTCGACCACATCGTCTGGGACGAGGCCGGGGGATTGCGGCTGGCGTGGGATGCCGTCGAGGAAGTCTTCCCGCCCGAGTTCGTGGATCGGATGCTCGCCGCCCACGCCCGCCTGCTGCGGCGGCTGGCCCAGGACGAGACCGCCTGGGACACCGCGGAACTGGGTTGGAATCCGTATTTCGAGACGGTGCGACCGCTTCCATCCGGACTCGGTGCGGGGTTGCTCACGGACCTGCAGCGCCACCAGGTGGCCGAGCGGCCGGAGTCCGCGGCTGTGCTCTCCACCGCAGGACTGCTCACGCACAGCGAGGTGTCTACACGGGCGCGCGCCATCGCCGGGCGGCTGATCGCGGCCGGTGTCCGACCGCGCGATCGAGTGGCGGTGCTCGCTCCCAAATCTGCGGATCAGATCGTCGCCGTCTACGGGATTCTCTGGGCTGGAGCGACATTCGTCCCGATCGAGCCGGAATGGCCCGCCTCCCGCATTGCCTCGGTCTGTCGCCGCGCCGGGATCGGACATGCTCTCGCCGTACCCGGTGTGGAGCTGCCGGAAAACGTCATCGCGCACCCGCTCGACGCTCCTGGCGGTGCTGTCAGCGTCGGCGAGCCGATCGCCACCGCGGACGACGACCTGGCCTACGTCATCTTCACCTCTGGATCGACCGGTGAACCCAAGGGGGTGGCCGTCGAGCACCGCGCCGCCCGCACCACGATCGACGACATCAACGATCGCTTCGGCATCGGTCCGGGCGATCGGGTGCTCGCGCTGTCGGCGCTGAGTTTCGATCTGTCCGTCTACGACATCTTCGGCGTGCTCGGCGCGGGAGGGGCGCTGGTACTCCCGGACGCCGACCGGTTGCGCGATCCGGGCCACTGGTGCGAACTCGTCGCCGCTCACCGGGTGACGGTGTGGAACACGGCCCCCGCGCTCGCGGAGATGCTCGTCGAATACGCCGAGGCCGACCCGGCGGCGGCCGCGCGGCTGCGGTGGCTGCGCGTGCTGCTGCTGTCGGGTGACTGGATTCCGCTGTCGCTGCCCGGTCGGCTGCGCGCGGTGATCGGTGAGCAGGTGCGCGTGATCAGTCTGGGCGGCGCGACCGAAGCCGCCATCTGGTCGATCTGCCATCCCGTTCAGGAAGTGCGTCCCGAGTGGACCAGCATCCCGTACGGCAGGGCGCTGCGCGAGCAGTTCTTCCTCGTGCTCGACGAGGACGGCCTGCCCTGTCCGGTCGGCGTACCGGGTGAACTGCACATCGGAGGGGCTGGTCTGGCACGCGGGTATGTCGGGGACGACGAGCAGACCGCCCGACGTTTCATCCGGCACGACCGGCTGGGAGACCGGCTGTACCGCACCGGTGACCTGGGCAAGTGGCGGCCCGACGGCGCCATCGAGTTCCTCGGCCGCGTCGACCGGCAAGTCAAGGTCCGCGGCCACCGCATCGAACTCGGGGAGATCGAGGCCGTACTCCACCGGCATCCAGCCGTGCGCCGGTGTGTGGCGGCGGCGGTACCGGGGGCGGACGACCGGCCGCAGCTCGTGGTCTACGTGGTGGCCGGTGACTCACCGGCGGACACCGCGGAACTCACCACCCACGCGGCGCGTCACCTGCCGCAGTACATGGTGCCGTCCCGGTGGGTGCTTCTGGACGCCGTGCCGTTGACATCCAACGGCAAGGTCGACCATTCCCGATTGCCGAACCCGTTCCGTCGCGAGGAAGCCGAGACGGGAACCACCGCACCGGCCGAATACAGCCCGGCGATCAATGGACTTCCGACCGAAAACGGACGACCGGATCTCGGCCGAATCGCCCCGGTGGCCGCTCCAGCGCCCGCCCGGGGGACGGCCGCCACAGCCGGCGATCTCGCCGAGACATCGGTTGCGGCGGAGGAACAGGCGAGCACACCGGCCGACGACTGGCTGCTGCACGCGGCGCGACAAGCCGAGGCGCTGGGACTGACGTTGACACTGCGTGCGCAACCCCTCGACGGCGTCACCGAGAACAACGCCGCCGAGTGGGTCGGTCGTCTGCATACGGCGGCCACGGCCCGCGGCCTCGTCGCCGAGGCGCACTACGGCGACGCGGCCGAGCTCGTCCTCACCGCTGCGATGCCGACCATCACGGCCACCCGCGCGCGGATCGAATCCGCGGTCGTCGAGGTCTTCACCGACCTGCTCGGCCCAGGTATCGCGGCGACCACCCCGTTCAACGATCTCGGCGCCACCTCCCTGACCCTGGTCCGGGCCCATCGCAAGCTGCGGCACCTCACTTCGGTGCTCACCGTGCCGGACATCTTCCGGCTCGGCACCGTCCGGCGGTTGACGGACTGGATCGTCGACCACACCGATCAGGAGACCTCGACCCGCGAATCCGGCGCCGTGTCGATCGATCTCACCGACGCCATAGCGCGCGGCCACCGTCGACGCGCCCACCGATCGAAAGCGAGGCTCGCGGATGTCGTTCGCTGACACCGTGTTCCGGCTGCGCACCGCCGCGAGCCGCGCGGCCGACCGCAGACAGCGGTTCACCGTCCGTACCGAACACCGTCCGGATACACCCACCGAGATGCGGGTGCGCATCGGCAAGCACACCCTCGTGGTCGACGAACCCGTGGCCGCGGGCGGCGGCGACGCCGGTCCCGACCCGATCGGGATGGCGCTGGCCGCACTGGGCACCTGTCAGGCGGTCACGTACCGCTTCCACGCGGCACGGCTGGGTATCGCTGTCCATTCGCTGTCGGTGGACGTCGACGCCGACGTGGACCTCGGGCCCGTCTTCGGGCTCGCCGAGCCGGTGCAACCGGGTCGTATCCGGGTCCGTGCCCGGGTGGGCGGCCCGCACGAAGCGGCCCGGTATCGCGAGCTGCACCAGCTCGTGGAGGCGTCCTGTCCGGTGCTGGCCATGATGCGGGGCCACCTGGCGGTGGACTCGGAATTGGAGATCGAATCGTGAACGACGACAATGCCGTCGCCATCGTCGGGATGGCCTGTAGATTCCCGGGCGCACCGGACCTGGCCGCCTACTGGGACCTGATCGCCTCGGGCCGGGAAGGTCTGACCCGGTTCGACGACGCGGAGCTCGCCGCGAGCGGGGTACCCGCCGAACTGCGCGAGCACCGCAACTATGTGCCGGTCGGGGCGGTCATCGACGGACAGGACCGATTCGACCCGGAGCATTTCGGCATCGTCGCACGCGATGCCGCCCTGATGGATCCGCAGCTGCGGCTGCTGCTGGAATGCGCGTGGGACGCCCTCGGCGACGCCGGGCACCGCGGTGGCACCGGACTGGACGCGGTCGGCGTGTTCACCGGGGCCTCGCACAGCGACTATCTGGAGCACAACCTCATCGCCTACCGCCAAGGCGCGCAGCGGGATCCGCTCGGTCGGCTGCAGGCGGAAACGGGCACGCTCACCGACTACTTCCCCCAGCAGATCGCCTACCGGCTCGACCTCACCGGCCCCGCGGTAGCGGTGCAGGCCGCCTGCGCTACCTCGCTGGTCGCGGTACACCTGGCCGCGCAGGCACTCCTGTCGGAGGAGTGCGACGCGGCGCTGGCAGGCGGTGCGTCACTGATCGTCCCGCAGGGCCGCGGCTACCTGCACGTGCCCGATGCGATCTTCTCCGCCGACGGGCATACCCGGTCGTTCGGGGCGGACGCGACCGGCATGGTGCACAGCCAGGGCGTGGGCATGGTGGTCCTGCGGCGGCTCGCGGACGCGCTGGCCGACGGCGACCCGATCTACGCGGTGCTGCGCGGCAGCGCGCTGAACCACGACGGTGGCGGTAAGGCCGGTTTCACCGCCCCATCGGCGGCCGGGCACGCGCGTGCGATCAGCGAGGCGCTCGCCGTGGCCGATATCGGGATCGACGCCGTCGACCTGATCGAGGCACACGGCACGGCGACCGCCCTCGGCGACCAGATCGAACTGTCGGCGCTGACCGCGGTCTTCGCCGACCGCACGGCGCCCGAGCCGATCGCCTTGGGCTCGGTGAAGAGCAATATCGGCCACACCAACAGCGCGGCCGGAATCGCGTCGCTGATCAAAACCGCACTCGCTCTGTGGCATCGCCGCATCCCGGCAACCCTGCACGCGCGTCCCGCCCATCCTGATCTGGAACGCAGGCGCGGGCTGTTCGAGGCCGTCGAGCACACCCGGGACTGGCCGGAGCGCGACGGCACCAGGATCGCCGGGGTGAGCTCGATCGGCATCGGCGGCACCAACTGCCACGTGCTGCTCGAACAGGCGCCCCCGCACGGTGAGTCGAACGACCCCGATCCCGACCTGCGCGCACAACTGCTGTTGATCTCGGCCGCAGCGGAGTCCGGATGCCGAGACCAACTCGCGCAGGCCGCGACCGTCGTGACGGCCGACGCGAGGGCCGACTACGCCTACACCGTCTCGAGCGGCCGGCATTCGGACTCCGGATGGCGTGCCACCGCACTATTGACCGCTCAGGACCCGGGCCCGCGCCCGATCGCCCTCGCACAGGTACCGCCGAGGCGATCGGACATCGTCTTCGCCTTCCCGGGAGCGGGTGCGCAGTATTCGGGGATGGGTGCCGGGCTCTACCGCGACGAGCCGGTGTTCACAGCCTGCATCGACGACTGCGCCGAAGCGCTGAACCCCCTACTCGACTACGACATCCGCGAAATCGTCACCGGCCACGCCCCGCAGCAGGACGTCGACGACGTGCGCTACGGGCAGCCTGCCCTGTTCGCGGTGTCGCTCGCCACCGCGGCGACTCTGCGCGGCTACGGCATCGAACCCGACGGTGTCATCGGCCACAGCCTCGGCGAGTACGCGGCCGCGGTGGTCGCGGGAGTACTCAGCCTGCCCGACGCCGCGCGCCTGGTGGCGGTTCGATCGGCGGCGCTGGCCGATGCCGCGCCTGGCGCGATGCTGGCGGTCCCACTCGCCGAGGAGGACGCGCGCGCGGCGCTGGCACGCTACCCGGAGATAGCGTTGGCAGCGGTCAACGGCCCGGATGCCTGTGTGGTCTCCGGACCCGCCACGGCTGTCGAGGCGTTCGCGGCCGCCCTCGGTCGAGCCGGAATCCGCTCGAGCAGACTGCACGTCGCAGCGGCCCTGCACTCGCCTGCCGTGGCGGCCGCGGTCCCGCCGCTGCGCGCCGCGGCGGCGAGCGTCCCGGTCGCACCGGCTGCTCTGCCGCTCTACAGCACTCTCACCGGCCGCAGGACCCGATCCCTGGACGCCGAGCACTGGGCGCGGCACCTGCGTGAACCGGTACTCTTCGCCTCTGCCTTGCGGACCGCGACGGCGGCGGCCCCGACCACCCTCGTCCAGGTAGGGCCGGGCAGCACCCTCGCCACGCTCGCGCGCCGCAACGCACCCGAGGGCCTCACCGCCGCGCTGAGCACCCTGCCCGAGGCCGAGGAGCGGACGGAGGGCGCCACCGCCGACCGTGCCGCGCTGCTCACCGCCGTAGGCCACCTCTGGTGCGGCGGTGCGGATATCGATGTGGCGGCCCTGCACCGCCGTCGCCGGCGTGTCCGCCTGCCCGTCCACCCCTTCCAGCGCCGCCGGATCTGGATCGATCCGCCTGCCGTCGGCGAAGTGCCACCGGCCGAATCGGATCTCGTGGTATCCGATCGCGTTGCGGAGACGAACGGGTTCGCGACCGTCGTCGAACCAGAGGTGCGTTCCGAGCTCGTACCAGAGGTGCGACCGGAGCTCGTATCGGTGGTGAGCGCACCGACCGAGTCCCCGGCGGCGGTCTTCGAGCCGGTCGCGTCGTTCGCCGCACCCGCGCTGTCCAACGGTGCTCTCGTTGCTACGGCGCCGAACGACATTACGGAACGTCCCGACGAACCCCCGCGGTTCGCCGTTCCGGAAGAGGAGACGATCGCCGCCCTCTGGGCGGACACGCTGGGCGAGCAGGTCGACGACGCCGAAGCCGACTTCTTCGCGCTCGGCGGAACCTCCATGCTGGCGACGCGCATGTTGGACATCCTCAACGAGCGGGAACGCACCGATATCCGCATGCGCGAGCTGCTCTCGCACTCCACCGTGGCCGCCTTCGCCACACTGCTGCGAGATCGCCGCCCGCCGATGCCCGCGGCGAGCGTCGATTCGTCCGCGTCTCCCGCCGCCGCCATCCAACCCGTTCGTCGGGACGAGATACCGGTCGTCGAGGCGGATCCCGCCGTATTCCCGCTGACCCGGGTACAGCACGCGTACTGGGTGGGCCGATCGGGCGCGTTCGGCCTGAGCGACGTGTCCTGTCACATCTATCTCGAATACGATTGCGACAAACTGGATCTGGAACGCTACGAGCAGGCGTGGAACCTGGCGATCCGGCGACACGAGATGCTGCGCGCCGTCATCACCGAGGACGGACACAACCAGATCCTCGCCGAGGTGCCGGAGTTCCGGATTCGTCGCCACGACCTCACCACCTCCGCAGGCCAGGCGCGCGAGGACACCCTCACCGAGTTGCGGCGGCGGCTGTCTCATCGGGTGCACCGTCCCGACCGCTGGCCGCTGTTCGATGTGCGTGCCGCGGTACTGGACGACACCACCACCCGGCTGTTCCTCGGAATCGACGCCCTCATCTGTGACGCCGGGAGTTTCCTGGTCCTCGACCGCGACCTGCGTCTGCTCTACACCGACCCGACGGCCGAATTGCCGCCGCTGCCGACCCGGTTCGCCGACTACGTGGCATACACCGAGTCCCGCTCGGACTCCGCGGCCCGGCGGCGGGCGATCGACTATTGGCACAGCCGGATGGAGGACCTGGCCGGTCCGCCCGACCTGCCTACACACACCCGCACCCAGGCCCAGCCGTGGTTCGGCCGCCGCGATGCCCGGCTCGCACCCGAGGAATGGCAGCAGCTGCGGCGGTTGGCCGCCGATCACGGTGTCACGCCCTCGGCGGTCCTGCTCACCGCCTATGCGGACGTGCTCGCCGCCTGGTCCGGCGACGACCGGTTCACCCTGTCGCTGACCCTGGTCGACCGGCCGGTGGCCCTGCCAGGCATAGACTCCGCGATCGGCGATTTCACCACGCTGCTCGCCCATGAGGTGGACCGCATCGCCGGAGGAACCTTCGCCGAACGGGCCGCACAGACCCAACGGCGCCTCTTCGATGACATCGACCACCGCGAGTACTCCGCGCTGGATCTGCTCGCCGAACTGTCCACCCGCACCGGGCAGCGCAGGCTGCTGCCGGTGGTGTTCACCAGTGCGCTCGATGTCGCCCAACTGGTCGGCGGCGCCCCGGACCTGGAGTGGGCGGGCCCGATCGTGCACGGGGTGAGCCAGACCCCGCAGGTGTGGCTCGACCACCAGGCATTCGTCCACGCCGGCGGTCTGCAACTGCAGTGGGATGTCCTCGAAACCGTCCTCGATTCCGCGGCCGCGGATACGGCGTTCACCTCCTATGTGGCGTGGCTGCGCCGCCTCGCCGCGGCTCCGGAGGCGTGGACCGCCCCGGACGCCGCGATGAGCCGGGCAGAGGGGGACGAGGACGTCACCGACGCCGTGGCCGCCATCTGGACCCAGGTGCTCAACCTCGACGCCGGTGTCGTACGGCCCGACTCCACATTCGTGGGCCTGGGCGGCGATTCGGTGCTGGCGGTGCGCATGGCCACCATGGTGCGCCAGCGACTAGGCGTCGCTGTGCCCGTGGCGGAACTGGTAGGGGATCTCTCGTTCGCCGACCTCATCGCGCTGATCGACGAACGTCGCACCGGTATCGCGGTAACCGCCGTCGAACTGACACGGCAGGCCGACCCCACCGCACCGTTCCCGCTCACTCCGCTGCAGCAGGCGTATTGGGTGGGACAGCAGCACGGATACGCACTGAGTTACGACTCAGCGCACAACTATGTCGACTTCCGGCTCACGGGCATCGACCCCACGGTTCTCGACACGGTGGTGCGGCGGCAGGTGGAACGCCAACCCATGCTGCGGGCGATCTTCCTGCCGGACGGCACCCAGCAGGTGCTGCTCGCCGACGACCCCCGATTGGCCACTCTCCCCATCACCCACCTCGACCTGCGGAGCGCCGACGCCGGTGAGATCGATCGGCGGCTCGCCGCCATCCGCGCCGAACTACAGCGCACCGGCCCGCGAATGGATCCGTGGCCGTTCACCATCACCGCCGCCCGGCTTCCGGGCGACGAAGTGAGCCTGCATATCGTGTGCAGTCTGCTCGTGGCCGACGGATGGTCCGTCCAGTTGATGTTCACCGAGCTGTTCACCTACCTCGACGACCCGAATACCGTGTTGCCAGCGCTCACCGCCCACTTCGGCGACTACGTGGAGACCGTCTCCCGGCAGCGTGACGAACCCGAATGGCAGGCACAGCGAGACTGGTGGTGGGAACGGATCGACGATCTGCCGCCCGCCCCGGCGCTGCCCTTGGCGATGCCGTTCGACCAAGTGCGCCCCGACACTCTGGAGCGTCGCGAATTCCGGGTGACCGGCGAGCGCATGGCGGTCCTACGCGATCGCTGTGCCGAGTACAACATCACCCCGACCGCCGCGTTCGCCACCTGCTGGGCATTGGCGCTGGCCCGGTTGGCCGGGCACCGCCGGTTCCTGCTGAATGTGCTGTATCTCAACCGGTTACACCTGCCTCGCGATCTCGATCACGCCATCGGCCCCTACGCGGGCACGGTGCTGCTCGATATCGCCCTGCCCGTCCGGCCGACGTTCCTGACCGCCGCACGGCATGTGCAGGAGGCTACCGCCACCATGCTCGACCACGGACAGGTCACCGGCGTGGAGGTGGTGCGGGAACTGGCCCGGCGCCGGCGCGACACCGCCCCCCAGGCCCCGGTCGTCTTCCACAGCACCCTCGGGCTGCATCCGCCGGGCGGCACCCCCGACACGGTCGGAGTACGCGACTTCTACCAGCGCGTGCGCACGCCGCAGGTGGCCCTGGACATGCAGGTGTTCCAGTGGGACTGGGACGATTCGGTGGCGGTGAATCTGGACGCCGTCGCGGAACTGTTCCCGCCGGGCGTGCTCGACACCCTGTTCGCGGAGGTGTGCGATACCGTCACCGCGCTCGTGGACCGGCCCGAGACCTGGACGGCGACGGTCGAGTTGCCCGACACCGAGAAGCCCGCGCCCACGGCAGGTGCGCCGAGTCCCGCCACGGTGAGCGGCCCGCCCGCCACCGCCACCGAGCGCGCCATCGCCGAACTGTGGGAGCGGATGGTGGACGCCCCGCTCGATATCGACCGTGGTACCGACTTCTTCACCGCCGGGGGAGATTCCGTACTCGCCATCAGGATGCTCAACCGCCTGCGCGGGGAACTCGGCCTGGTGGTGACGCCGCGGGAGTTCCTCGCCGACCCGACCCTGGCCGCGGTCGCCACCGCCGCGCGCCAGGAGGCTCCGGAACAGCCGCTTCCACGCGACTGCCTGGTCCCGCTGCGCGACGGCACCGGCCGACCACTGTTCCTGATCCACCCGACCGGTGGCGACGTACTCTGTTACGTCGATCTGGCCCGGACACTCGATACCCGCGCACCGATCATCGGCATCCAGGACCCGGAACTGGTCGGCGCGCCCGGTCCGGAGACGATCGCCGAACTGGCACGGGTGTACGAGGGCGTGGTGCGGGCTCACCAGCCCGCCGGTCCGTACCGCATCGGCGGCTGGTCGATGGGCGGGATCATCGCACACGAGGTGGCCCGGCGGCTGCGCGCGGCCGGTGAGACCGTGGAGGCGCTGGTCCTGCTCGACTCGAATATCGCCGACCGCATTCACCATGTCGACGGGCGCGGCTTCTGGACGCGTTATCTCGGATCGCTGGCGGCGTTCCTCGAATTGGATATCGACACCGGCATGTTCGGACCCGACTTCGACCGGGCGCCGGATGACCTGCAGCGCGCCGAGGTGCGGCGCCGACTCGCGGACGCGGGCCTCGTCGAACGCGGCGCTCCCGCCGATCAGCGGCTCAAGGAGGACGTCTTCCGGCGTCATCTGCGCGCGCTCGGCGCGCACCAGACCGGTGATCTCGACGGTGCTGGACTCGACATGCTGTTGGTGCGGGCCGAGTTGCCCGCGCCGCACAATTCCGGGGTCGGCATGGGAGTCGACGACTGCGGCGATCTCTCGGACCTCGGATGGGCCGCGCATACCGACGTCGTGATCGATTCCCGGCCCGTCGCCGCGCATCACTATGCCCTGCTGCGACCGCCCGCGGTCGTCACGGTCGCTCATCTGGTGTCGGAACTGCTTGCGAGCCTTGATGATTCGGAGAAGCCGTGACCGACGACTACGCCGCCGCGGCGGAGTTCTACGACCTCATGGCCACACCGTATGTGGCCGGAGTGGAACCGGTGCTGACCAAACTGCTCGCCGGGGTGGACACCATCGCCGGACCGGTCGCCGATGTCGGGGCGGGCACCGGACTGTCCACTATGCTGGTCGCCGACGCGCTACCCGACGCGCGGATCGTGGCGGTGGAACCGGCCGCCGCGATGCGCGCGGTACTGCTGTCGAGACTGGCGGCCCGCAAGGACCTGCGTGAGCGAATCACCGTACTGCCTACGGGTTTCCTGGATACCCGACTGCCCGCGCGGTGTGCGGCGGTGGTCGCTCTCGGGGTGATCGGGCACTTCGACGCCGCCACCCGTCCGCGGGTGTGGGCGGCCATCGCGGACGCACTGGTCCCGGGCGGTGACGCCGTGGTGGAAGTGCAGCGTCCCGGTCGCGTCGAACCCTCAGCGGAACGGCGCTACACCACCGCCCGCGCCGGTGACCTGCGTTACGAGGGCTGGAGCCGGGCCGACCCGGTGGACGCGGACTCCTTGATCTGGCGGATGACCTATCGCACCTACCAGGGCGACCGGCTGGTGCAGGAGGTACGCACCGAACACCATGTCTGGCCTGCCGACGCCGACCGGCTCACGGCCGAGGCCCGTGCGGCCGGGCTGCGGCCTGCCGACGCCGACCCGGCGACCGGACTGTTGCGCTTCACCCGCTGACGATTCACCGCAGCCGCTGGTGCGGCCGACGCCCGCTTCCTGGACCACCCGACCCGCTATGGAGGACAACGCAATGACCGACGACGCCACCACCGCGGTACTCGCCGCGGTCGGTGCACTGCTGCCGACGCTGAGCAAACGTGCCCCGGACACCGAACACGCTCGGCGGATCCCGGTGGAGTCCCTCACCGAACTCACCGCCACGGGGTTCTTCGGCCTGCTGCGCCCGCGGCGCTACGGCGGACACGAAGCACACCCCGCCGTCTTCTATACGGCGGTAGCCGAGCTGTCCTCGGCGTGCGGCTCCACCGGATGGGTCGCGTCCGTGCTCGGCGTATCCCCCTGGAATATCGCGCTGTTCGACAGCCGCGCCCAGGACGAAGTGTGGGGTACCGACACCGACACTTTCATCTGCTCCTCGTACGCCATGACCGGCACCGCCGTTCCCGTCGAGGGCGGCTATCGGCTCAGCGGCGCCTGGGGATTCGCCTCCGGCTGCGACCACGCCCGCTGGGCGTTACTGGGCGCGAAGGTCGTCGTCGACGGCGAACCGGTCGATTCGTGCACCTTCCTGGTGCCCGCCGACGACTACACGGTCACCGACGTGTGGCAGGCGATCGGTCTGCGCGGCACCGGAAGCAACGATATCCATGTCGACGAGGTGTTCGTGCCCGCGCACCGGGTGCTCGGCGCCGACGCGGTGACCGCCTGCCGCACACCAGGTCAGCAGGTCAACGACGGCGCGCTGTACCGGATTCCGTTCGGTTGCCTGCACACCAGCGCCATCACCGCCGCCATCGTCGGCATGGCGCGCGGCGGCTACCGCGCACACCTCGAACAGCAACGCGACCGCGTGCGCGCCGCCCTACCCGGCGACGCCCGCAAAGACACCGGCTACAGTGGCGACGCGTTCCGCCACGATCCGGCCACACTGGAGCGGATCGCCGTGGCCGCCACGGAGATCGATGCGGCGTGGCGGCAGCTCACGCACAATATCGACGAACTGTACGTGCTGGCGGAGGCCGAGAAACCCATCGGACCGCGCGACCGGTTGCGGCTGCGTCGCGACCAGGTGCGCGGTACCGAGCGCGCCGTGGCCGCCATGGACCGGCTGTTCGAGAACTCCGGCGGTCGCGCCTTGCGGCCGGACAGTGCCGTACAGCGTTTCTGGCGTGATGTGCACGGCGGGCGAGCGCACGCGGCCAACGACCCGGAACGCGTGTACCGCATGTTCGCCGCGGCCGAGCTCGCCGCGGTATCGGAGGCGCGGAACCCGTGACCGATCAGCTGGTCTCCATGCTCGACCGGCACCCGTGGGTGGACTCGGCACGACGGGACGGGTACCGCGACGTGGTCGTGGTGCGGCCCGCCGCCGCGGCCGTCACGGTGCGGCCCGTTCCCGGGGAACTGCTCACCGAGTATCTCGAGCACTGGCGGCACGTATACGAGTACGTGTACTCGTCGGAAGAACTGCGCCACGGCGATGATCTCGACCTTTCCGGGTGGCGCGCCTCCGATACCGGTGCGGCGTTCCCCCGCGAGCACATGCTGGAGTGGATCGACCACGCTGTCGGACTGGTGCGGCGCGCCCGCCCCGGAATCGTTCTCGAAGTCGGTTGCGGCAGTGGTCTTCTCGTCCACCGCCTGCACTCGTCGACACGCGGCTACCTCGGGCTCGATCCGGCCGAACCTGTAGTCGAGAGGCTGCGCGCACGCGGGCTTCCGAGAGTGGCGGTACTGCGGGCCGCCGCACACGAACTCGCCGGCGACCGGGTGCGGACGGCGTTGCGCCGACTCGAGCCGGCCGGGCGACCGGACTGCGTGGTGCTCAACAGCGTGACGCAGTGCTTTCCGGACGAGCGCTATCTCACCGCCGTACTCGATGACGCACTCGACATGGTCGCACCCGGGGGCACCGTCGTCGTCGGAGACATCCGTAACCTCGCCAACGCTCAGGACTTCGCTCTCTGGTTGGAACAGGCCCGCACTCCGGGGCTGCGCGCCGACGACCTGGCGCGACGGGCGGCCGCACGGCTGGACGCCGACGAAGAGCTCCTGTGCGATCCCCGGGTTTTCGCTCGAATCGCTCGGCGGCACCCCCGATCGGTGCGGGTCGCGTGCTACGCGAAGCCGATGCGGGCCGACACCGAGCTGACCCGCTACCGCTACGACGTGGTGCTGACCGTCGACGCGCCCGCACCCGGCCTCAGCCGCATCGTCCCATGGCGTGATCTGCCCGCTCGCGACACCACCGACCGGATTGCCGCGCTCGCCGAGACGGTACGGCGGGACGCGACCGTGGTCGCCGGTATCCCGAACGCGCTGTTCGATCGCGACGCCACGGACGCCGTCACCCCCGCTGCGCTCGCGGCCGCACTGCCGCCGGAGTGCGCGGTCCTGCTCGACTCGGCGGACGGCCGGTTCCTCGCGGTCGGCCGCCCGGAACATCAGATGGACCTGGAGGCCGTACGCGCCGACCCGCCGCGCGCCGCCTGCAACGACCCATTCACCCGCTACCTGCGCCGCCGGATGCCGGAGGTCCTGACCGACTACCTCGAACTGCTGTCCGCCACGGCACACCCTCCCATCGTCGTCTCCGAGGAGTTCGCCGCCGTATGACCACCACACGACCGACCACCGACTACCTCGCCGACTTGCGCACGGCATGCCGGGGCGCCGTCCTGGCGCCGGGCGATCCAGGCTACGACCGGGCCCGGCAGCGCTGGAATACGGCTGTCGACCAACGTCCGGTGGCCGTCGTGCGGTGCGCCCGGGTGCCTGATGTGCGGGCCGCCGTGACGACGGCGCAGCGGCACCAGCTGGCTGTATCGGTGCGCGGCGGCGGACACGAAGTCGCGCGGCATGCGGCGGCCGACGGCTCCCTGCTGCTCGATCTGTCGGGACTGCGGACGATCACCGTCGACCCCATCGCCCGCCGCGCCACTGTCGGAGCGGGCGTCACCTGGGCGGAATTCGACCGTGCCTGTCATCGGCACGGTTTGGCCGTGACCGGAGCGGACGTGTCGACCGTCGGCGTGATCGGGTCCACTCTGTGCGGCGGCAGCGGCTGGTTGCAGCGTATGGCCGGGTTCACCTGCGACAGTGTGCGCTCCGCGCAGGTCGTGCTGGCCGACGGTCGGCTGGTGCACGCCACTCCCGACCATCACCCCGACCTGCTGTGGGCGCTGCGCGGCGGTGGCGGCAATTTCGGGATCGTCGTGGCTCTGGAGTTCGAGCTGCATCCGATCGGCTCGATGCACGCGGGCACACTGCTGTTCCGGATCGAGGAGGGGCGCAGAGTCTTCCGCGAGTTCCGCGAGCTCTGTGCCGAATCCCCGGACGAGTTGGCGCTGCGCGCCACCTTGCTGCACTGGCCCCCCACCGCCCCCGAAGGACCGCCGATGGCGGCGGTCACCGTCGCCTATTTCGGGCCGCGCGACCGTGCTCGGACGGAATTGGCGAGGCTGAAGCGCCTGGGCGAACCCGAGCTCGACCTCATCCGTCCGCTGGAATACCCCGAGCTGCAACGCAATACAGAGCAGGCCTTTCACGAAGGCCACGGCACTGCCACCGGCACCGAGTGGCTGCGCGCGTTCGATGACGACGCCATCGAGGCACTCATCGATCTCGCGGGGCGGATGCCGACCCCGTATTCGCTCGTCTCGGTCCATCAACTCGGCGGCGCGCTTCGGCGCGTGCCGGTGGACGCGACCGCGTTCGGCTACCACGACGCCGCCTACCACGCCGTTATGTTCTCCGGCGGTCCCGCCGGAACCGACCTGGATCCTTCACGCCGGTGGATCGCCGAGGTCGTGGCCGCGCTCCAGGGTTGTTCCGCGGGCGGGCCCTATATCGGCATCCTCGACGACACCGCGTCCGCGGAACGGGTGCGCCGCGCCTATCATCCCGATTCCTACCCGCGGCTGCAGCGGCTCAAGGCCACCTATGATCCCGACAACCTGTTCCGCTGCAATCACAACATCCCGCCGCTGGACGGTCCGCGATGACCACCGACGAGACGTTCGAAATCGCCGCACGCGCCTCGAACGCCGTCGCGGACTTCGATGCGCGGCAGTGCCTGTCCGCGCGCGATGACCTCGATCTGTTCGGGTTGCGGGCCATGGCCGCGGCGCTGCGACCGGCTTTGTACGGTGGTGTGGCGCGTTCCGAGGACGACCTCGCGTCCACGCTCGAAGTCGCGCCGCGGCATCGCTGGCTGCTGCGTCGCTGGCTCGGCCTGCTCACCTCGCGCGGAGTGCTGAAATACGACGCGGATCAGAAATTTTCATCGCTTCAGGCGGCTGCCACACCGGTGCGCGCAGATCTCGACCAGGTCTGCGCCGATCTCGGGTTCTCCGGACAACTCGCGCGGTTCTTCACGGCCGCCAACCGGCAAGCCCTCGAGCTGTTACAGGACAAGGTGCTCGCTCAGGAACTGCTGTTTCCGGACGGGGACCTGCTCACCGCCGAGGCCGCATACCGAGACAATCCGGTCAACCGGTACCTGAACGCCGCCGCCGGTGCGATCGTCACCCGCGCGGTGGACGCATTGGCCATCGACCGCCACCCCGTGCGCATCCTGGAACTGGGCGCCGGCGTCGGCGGTACCACCGCCGACCTGCTACCGATGCTGGACGGAATGCCCGTCGAATATCACTTCACCGATGTGTCGTCGTTCTTCCTCGACGCCGCCCGAACCCGCTTCTCGCACTATCCCTGGCTGCGGTTCGACCTGGTCGACCTGAATGCCGAGCTTCCGCCGCCACAGTCGGTCGACATCATCCTGGCCGCGAATGTGCTGCACAATGCCCACCGCTGCGGCGTGGCGTTGCGGCGGCTGCGCGAGCTGCTGCGCCCGGGCGGCCGGCTCGTCGTCATCGAGTCGTGTCGTGAACACTTCCAGTTGCTGACGTCCATGCACTTCCTGATGTCTCCCCGACCTGGCGGCGTCCGACCCGGCCACGACGATGTGCGGGCGGGAACCGACCGCATCTTCTTGACGGAGTCCCAATGGCGGTCCGAACTCGTCGCGGCGGATCTGCCTCCGTGGCTGGTGCTGCCCGGTCCGGATCAGCCGTTGGCCGCGCACGGGCAACGGATCTTCGCCGCGCGGACATCCCGTTGACCCGAGGAGGCTTCGCCATGCACCCGCACCCCAGCGTCGGCCGTCGATACACCGCCGCCGACCACTACGAGGTCGGGCGGGAGAAAATTCGGGACTTCGCCCGCGCTGTCCAGGATTTCCATCCCGCCCACTGGGACGACGGCGCGGCCCGCGAACTCGGCTACTCCGGACTGCTCGCCCCGATCACCTTCGCCTCCGCGGTTGGCTCCCTCGCGCAACGGGCGCTCATGCGCGCCGCACTCAACGGCTACGATCCGGCGCATCTGCTTCACGTAGAGCAGGACATCCACTGCCATCGCCCGGTGGCCGCCGGCGATCGGCTGACACACGAGATCACCGTGGACTCCCGCCGACCCACGCCGGGCGGCGACCTGATCGCCGTCACCATGACCATTCGCGATCAGACGGATGCCGTGGTGCAGACCGTGCACACCACTCTCGCCGGCCGCCACCACGACACCTCGCCGACCGTGGAAGCGCTCGCCATGCTGGACCTGATCGACCGCGTGCCGACGTCATCACAGGCGGAGATTTCAGAGTGGATCGCCGAGCCGCTCGCGGCGCGGCCCGACCGGCACATCGCCGTTCCGGAGCTTACGGTGGGGCAGCGCTTCCCGCCGCGCACGGTGAGGCTCTCCCGGGGCGAACTCGTTCACTACGCCGGTGTCTCCGGCGACATCAACCCCATCCACTGGCACGACGCCGCAGCCCGGCACGCAAGCCTGGACGCGGTCGCTGCCCATGGGATGCTGACGATGGGACTCGGTGCGGCCTGCTTGACCGAATGGCTCGGTGTCCCCGACAGCGTCATCAACTATTACGTACAGTTCGCCACGCCGGTTCTCATCGCCGCCCATCGGCCCGCCGAGATCACGTTCGACGGCGCGGTCCGATCTGTCGATCCGGCCACCCGGCGGGCCGCGATATCTCTGACCGCCCGCAGCGCCGACACCTCCGTCTTCGGCCTCGCCTCGGCGACCGTGCACGCTGATACGCGCTGACCGAATGGTCCAGCGACCATGCGGTACTCGACACGGTCGCCGAGCTGCCTCTAGAGGGAGCTGGACGCGGAATCGGTTCGAAGGAGAACGCTGGCAGCGCGCCGGTCGCGCCGATCCGGATCATGCCGGGGTTCGACCCCGCCGTGTCAGGGATTCGCCGCGATACTCCCGCCGATCGGCGGCCGACGCCCCCACCGAAACTATCTCCTGCAGTGCTGGTCCTCGTGCTCGCACGGCAGCGGCGTGGTCGCGCTGGTGCGCGCGTCGGCTGCCGCCGACTCGGCGGACTCCGGGTACTGCTGTCAAGACGTCGCGGTGAGGGCGGCGGCGCGCCGGCACTTGCCATCCATGGCTCAGTTCCGGCTGAGGGCCGAATTCGATTGCCGCCGGTTACAGATGAGGATTGACTTCGGGTTGCGCCAGTGTCGTGATGTTGTCGGGTAATCCGAAGCCGTTGATGTCAGAGCTCATCCGCATCGGTTACTTCAATAATGTGTTCTGAGTTTCGATTCTGGCAAATCCGCTGCAATAGCGTAGATGCCGAGGCTCTACGAGTCCGAATCAGGCGGCGGGCTGAGGCTGGGTCAGATCTCTGACGCCGGTGATCGCATCGATAATGTTGACGATGGCGGAGGTGCCGCCGTCGACGGCCGAGCTTCCGGAGTCGAGCATGGCGGAACCGGAAGACGAGCCGGCCGAACCCGTGGAGGAGCCGCCATCGGCCGAACCCGAGGCCAGGCCTGCGGAGCCAGTGGTGGCAGAGCCGGTGGCAGCGGAGCCCGCGGCGGCGGAGCCGGTGGCGGAGGCCACCGCGACCGGGCCGAAGAACAGGGCGGCGGCGGAGACGGCGCCGGCGGCGACCAGGATCTTACGAGAGAACATGTACGGAGCTTCCTTTCCACAGATGGATAACAGCGCCATCACGGCGCGCACCAGCAACGTTAAGAAAAAGAAACCAGCAAATCTACTTCTCTTATTGTGTCAATAATCACCGTTAATAATGGGCTAACAAAATATTGTGCCCAGGTAACACAATTTGATCTTCATTCCGGACTCGGATTGACCTATCTAATTCGGTTGATTCTTCGATGACTCGCGTATCGGCGTGGGGTGTAGGGGATCTCGGATCCGAGTTTCCTCTCGGCAAGGCGCGACCCGAGCCGCCGACCGCGCTGGGTGTCCTCTGGAATGACGGCGATCCGGCGGTCATGTCGGGTGCTGTCCCGCGCCGTCGCTCCGATACCGGCGTGGTATCGGCGTCATCGCGGCCACCGGTCATCAGAACCCGATCGCCGATGTGTGAGCGCGCGGAGGCGGGAGGAACAAACAGTCGTGCGCCGCGACCGATGACCCGCTTTCGGCGGTGGATCCGATCCGCAGCAGTCCCGGGCTGGGTCCGTTCGATTACCGGTTGACCAGCAGCTCCGCTCGGTCTATCCGACTGGGGACACGATGATGTTGACTGTCTGGCATGTCGAACCCGAATACCCCTGTACCGCAGCCCGCTCCGCCTCGGCAGCAGGCGAATGCGACGAGATCCCGGTCCGGCTACGGCCTGTTGGCGACCGCGATCCTGGCCGCCGGTATCGGGGGAGGCATGCCGGCGTGGCATCCATGGGATGAGAACACAGGGCCGGCGCCGTCAGAAGACCCGCAGCAGATCACAATCCAGCACATCGGTGACCAGCGTGAATCGGGAGGGGCCCAGAATCGACACGACCGGTCTACTGCATGACCAACGAGACCGGCGGCCTGTACTGCATAGTGATGCCCAACCGCTACAGCGGTATTCACGAACCCACCGTTGAGCGGACGCATGTCGAATTCTCCGTGTCTGCGCTGCGCCAGTAGTGGCCGACAGTGACGATTCGTTGTCGGGTCTGCGAGCTCAGCCGCGACGATCAGCCGCTGTCCGCCGCGACTGCAATTCGCGTAACCCGCTGGTGCGGTGGGAGGCTCGAGCAGACGTCACTCCGATGTATGCGCGAGGATGGCGGCGGCCAGCTCCTCGTGCACTTCCGGCGGCAGCGTGTGGCCCATGCCCGCCACGATCATCAGCCGCGCCCCCGGGATCTGCTCGGCGATGATCGCGCCATGGCCGGGCTTGGCCGGTTCGTGGCTGCCCTCGATGACCAGCGTGGGCGCCTTCACCTGGTGCAGCACGCCCACCGGCTCGAAGTCCGGGTCGGCCGCCGCGGCCAGTCGGTGGTTGGCCACCGTGGACAGGTCGCGGGCGCGGTCGTAGATCCGTTCCTGGAGCCGACGCGCCGCGTCCTCGTCGAACGGCAGTCCCGTGCCGTGCAGCATGCGCTGCTCGGCGATCATGCCGTTGATCCGGGCGCGCCGGTCCTCCGGCGGTGGGCCGGCTATCAGCGCTCGGTAGAAGGACGCGAACTCCGGCGTGGGCTCGGGCAGGCTCCCCTCTGGCTGTGGCTGTCCGGTCAGGGCCCGCATGAGCACCTTACCTTCGTCGCCGCCGAGTGGTGAGGAGCCGATGACGGTCAGCGAGCGCACGCGCTCCGGCCGCTCCACCGCGACGAACTGGGCGAGTAGTCCGCCCGCCGAGTGGGCTACCAGGTGCGCGCTCTCCAGACCGTGCGCGTCCATGACGCGGTACACGTCGTTTTTGATGTCGTCCCACGTGTACGGCTGCGCCGCGAAGTCGACGGCGTCCGACATACCGGTGTCACGGTGGTCGTACCGGATCACCCGGCGTCCTCCGGCGACGAGGCGATCGACGAACTCGTCCGGCCACAGGATGCCCTGGGACATCGATCCCATGATCAACAGGATCGGCGCATCCGTCACGGCGCCGAACTCTTCACTCCAGATGTTCACGTCAGGCATCTCAGACCATGTCTTCCCGGCCGGGCTCCCGGCCTCGTCGAAATATTTCATGGCACGACTGGGCCTTGCCGGATCCCAGGGCCAACTTGTTCGGCGGGACAATTCCCTTCCCGCTGTGATCCATTTCGTGTCGCCGGGCCCGGATCACCGGGGTGCGGTGGGCTGTCCCGCCGAGGCGCTACCTGGCTCCGCGCCTGCCGTGCCGGGGCCATCCATTCTGGGCGGTGGCGGCACCCCGCGGAGGCACGGGGCGAGCCACGAAACGCTGCTGGTTGTTTCGAATCGGGTGGGTGCCGTGCTGCTTTCGCATGTCGGTCGTGCCTTTCGCGAACCGGTGGAGACCCTGGCCTGCGGGGAGGCAGAAGCTGAGTTCGAACATCTGCCGCCCCAGTCGTAGTACTGCAACTGAAGTGATCTCACCGTAGTGCTACAGATGGAGTGGTGTCAAGTGTCCGGCGAAGCTACACGGCTCAGTGTTGTCGCGAGGCGGTCACCGAACTCATTGACCGCAGCCACCGCGCGCGTCACGGGTTCCCTCCCTCTTCTCGCGCTCTCGAACTCCGGCTGGAAGCCGCTCGTCCAACCGTGGGCGGCCGCTCGGCCGTCGGCCCACGGTGGGCGTGCGTTTCCTTCCCGGAGCCGGAGGGTGATAGGCGTTTCGGCGATATTGTGAAACCTGCTGTGCGGCAGCGATGTTCGCGCTATTCTTGTAGCCGGGGATTCCTCCACCGAAGTCGGTGGCCACTCGAGTGCTGGTTCGGCTTTTCTTTGTTGCACGCATGATCCAGGTTCTACAAGCGTTTTGATGACTACGCATTCCCTCGCCGGGGGATATGCGGGTATACAGTCGCGTTCAGGGGAGTAGGAACCATGCAAATCACGCCTGTGGTAAATAACGCCCAGTCTTCTTTCAGTCAGACGATGACCAGTAATGGGGGGACTCTCTACGTACAGTTCGCGGGCTCGGGATGGCGCGGTAGCGCCGGAAAAGTCAGCGTCGATTTGCTGATGGACGGGACTGTCATCGCCACCGCGTCGGTCTTCACGAACGAAGCCAGCTCACACAAGTCGCTGGTCCCGGTCGCGGTCCTCATCCCGGCGGCCGCCGGGCAGCACACCTTCACCGTGGCGCCTACGCCGGGTAGCGGCACGAACATCGACCAGAACGATTATTTCACTGTCACGGTGAACGAGACCACCCCCAACCACTTCGAAAGTGGTAGATCCTATGTGGGTTACCTGGTCTCGTCGGGATGGGGCCTCACGAGCGGCACCGGATGGCGTGAATGGCGAGAGCCCATCACATTCGCCAAATCATTCATCGCGCCACCGGAAGTCACGGTGGGGCTTTCTATGGTCGACATAGGAAACGGCGCCAATTCTCGGGTGACGGTCGAAGCGGAAAACGTTACGGGCCAGGGTTTCGACCTGGTCGTCAAGGCGTGGGGCGACACCGTCCTGTACAGCGTAAATGTCGATTGGCTGGCGTTCGGCGACGCGCAGTAGCCTGCCCCTGCCCGCGGGCAGGTAGTCGATCGGAGTGAGTTCGATACGCGACAGTCCACGGAGTGCCTCCGTGGACTGTTCGCGTTCATGCCTTTGCGGACACGATGTTCTGCCACCCGACAGCGGGTGATCGCGGATCGATTCGGACCGGCCACGCTCACCATGAGGATGCGCGGTCTGCTTCGGTCATCGGAAACCGAATGCCTACCTCATGGCCGAACTGTTGCAGCACACCGGTATCCCGCCGGGAGTGGTCAGCATCCTGCCCGGCGACCGCGACATCGGTGCGTACCTCGTCGCTCACCCAGGTGTGGACAAAGTGTCATGAACGGTGGTCAGGCCTGCGTCGTGCAGGCCCGGATCCTGCTGCCACGCAGCCGGTATCACGAGTACGTCCAGGCACTCGGCGAGATGGTGCGGGCCCTGCGCGTGGGTGACCCCTTCGACGAGACGACCGACATCGGCCCGCTGGTGTCCCGGAGCCAGCAGGCCCGGGTGCGCGACTACATCGACACCGGAATCCGCGAAGGCGCGCATCCGGCCGTCGGCGGCACGGACATGCCGACCGGCTGTGACGGCACTTCCGTCGGTACGGATTGCGCTATCGCCTGCTGGTGGTCGGCGGCTCCGCCGCGGAGGTCGTGCGTCACACCGGTGGCTGGCTGTTCGACGTCCGCGCCATGGGATGGGATGTGGTGGTGTCGATTCCGGATCCCAGTGGCATGCGCGGAGGGGAAGTCCTCGGCGCGGTCGTCCTCGAACCGGGCAGCGAACCCGCCACGATCATCCGTGAGGTGAACCCGCACGTGCTGGCATCCAACGCTTCGGAACACCTCACTGTGGCCCAGGGCGGTCGCGCGCGCGACTACCCGCACGCCGACGGATCGGCGACGGTGTACTGGGGCCCGCACCCGCCGGACGCGGCCGACCACCTGCACCCGGCCCAGCACCAATCAGTCTGGCGGGCGCGGCATTCAAGGAACGCGCGATGCTCGCGATCGATCCCGACGCCGGCCCAGCCCCGACCACGGAGACGTTTCGAACCGTCATGCGGCCGCGTCATGAAGAGCTGCACCGGATTCTGGGCCTCACCTCCCCGCACGACCTCCGCGCGTAGCAGCGGCGAGTCGAAGTGACCTCTTCCGGTGGCGGAACCGGCGGCGCTCGGACATATCGCCTTACGCAGCGTCGAAGGGCGTACCGACGCACCCGCGGTGATTCAGTCGGTCGCCGTCAACAGCGGCGCGAGTTGGCGCAGGGATCCGAGATAGTCCTCGCCCAACGCCTGCAACGCGACGTGGTCGGCACCCGCCTTCAGATGCTCGACAAGGTGCCCGGTGACCTCGACCGGGCTGCCGTGCACTGTGAGCACATCGATGAGACGGTCACTGCCCGGTTTGGTCACGTCCTCTTCGGAGAAGCCGAGACGCCGCAGGTTCGAGACGTAGTTGCGCAGGCCCAGGTACATATCCACCATCTGCCTGCCGACCTCGCGTGCCCGCTGCGGGTCGTCGTCGAGCACGAGTTTCTGCTCGGCGACCAGCAGGGCGGATCCCAGGATCCGGCGCGCCTGCGCGGTGTGCTCCGGCGTGGTCAGATACGGCAGCGCGCCCGCGGTGCGCGTGCGCGAGAGTTCCAGCACCTTCGGCCCGAGGGCGGCCAGCGCCATCCGGTCCTTCGGGACTCCGGACCCGTCGAGTTCGTCGAGGTATTGCACCAGCGCCTCGTAGGGTTTCCGGTACGGCTTGTTGGCTTCCGGATGACCCGCGCCGATACCGAGCAGGAAACGACCGGGGAAGCGCTGGTCGATCCGGTGGAACGATTCGGCGACCGCGTTCGCCGGGGCCGTCCAGATATTCACGATGCTGGTGGCGACGACGAGCGTCTCCGTCGCCTCGAGCAAGGATTCGACCACCGGCAGGTCAGCGGGCGGCGACCCACCGAGCCACAGCGCGCTGTATCCGCGCTTCTCCAGTTCAGCGGCCTCCTCGGGAGTGAATCCCAGGTAGCCGCGCCATACTCCGTACCGTCCGAGACCGTCGATCGCCATAAACGTGCGAACCTTTCTGTTGCCGTTGTCTGTCCGGATACCGCTGCTGATTCCACTGTGCCAGCCCGGTTGATCACAGCGACGCCGCGGCGTAGCGGCACGCCGACGGTTTCGGGCCCGGCCAGCGGCGATCCCCATTGGTGGCAGCGATCACGTGCGGATGACACCGCTGTCCGCAGCGAGCAAGCACCCATTCCAGCGGCGTCGAGAAGCGTGGCGGCGGTCGAGGCAGCCGAACCGGGGTGGGATTCGCAGCTCTTGGACCACTAGGCCCTTCAGGCCCGCTTATTCTCTCCGAACCATCGGCGACGGCGAATCCTGCTGCCGCGTGCGTGTGTCAGCGAGGAAGTAGGGTGATCCGGGCGTTGTGGGCGGGGCTGAGGCCGGTGTGATAGCGACGGGGAGGTTCGACGGGACCGGTGGCCGCGCCGATGCGGCGATGCTCGAGGATGGTGCGGAAGAGGATGCGTGCTTCCGCCAGCGCGAATTGGGCTCCCAGGCAGCGATGGGCGCCGGCGCCGAAGGTCAGCCAGGTGCGGCCGTTGGGTGGCTTGTCGAGGAAGCGTTCGGGGCGGAAGAGCATCGGGTCCGGGTAGTGCCGGGGTGATTCGTGGATGAGCAGAATCGGGACTATGACGATGGCGCCCTTGGGGACGTGGACACCGTTGACCACGGTGTCGCGCAGTGCGCGCCGTCCGGTGAACGGTGACACCGGGCGGATCCGCATCGTCTCGGCGACCACGGCGTCGAGGTATGTGTCGAGCCGGGTGCCGTCGCCGGCGTCGACGGCTGCGTCGAGCTCGGCCCGGGCCGCCGGGTGAACGGCCAGCATGGCGGCGATCCAGCCGAGCGTGATCGCGGTGGTCTCGTAGGCGCCCAGCAGGATGCCACGCATGTTGCGGGCCAACGCGGCGTCGTCGTGCTGGTCGAGTTCGGTGCCGACATACCGGGACAGCACATCCTTCCGGCCGTCCTTGTCGCCGGACGTGGCCCGGCGCGCGGCGATTTCCTCGATGATGACGGCGTCGACCTCGGACTGGCGGCGGCTGAGCGGCGGGTAGGGCAGCGTATAGCCACCGACCAGCGGGGTGAGCAAGGTGACGGCGAGAAAACCGCGACTCTCGATTTCCCCGAACCACCGGCTCACCGCCTGCTTCAGCCGGTCCTTGCGGGGCGCGGCCACGTCACCGAAGACGACGCCGAGCAGCACGCCGATGGCCAGGTCGTAACCGACCTTGAGGAACTCGAACGGTTCACCGACCGGCCAGGTCGGCAGTTCCCGCTGGACCACCTCCACCATGAGATCTTCGTACGACCGGAGTGCCATGCTCTGGAACGGCGGCGCGAACAGCTGACGTTCGCGGCGATGTTCGTCACCGTCGAGGAAGATCAACGTCTGTTTGCCGAACATCAAGTCGTGGCTGGAGAAGCGGCTGAGCACCTGCCCGACCGAGAAGTCGTCATGGTTGGCGAACAGTTCGCGCACATCATCCATGTCGTAGGTGACCAGCATGGCCGGAAATCCTGGCGGCGAGACGACGAACCGTTCGCCGAATTCGAGCAACGGAGAACGGTGCGTGCCGGGGCGCATCAGTCCACCGATCTGCGCGATGTGGCGGGTGCGTAGCCGGGGGAGTTCACGCAGGGATATCGGGGCATGCGACATGTGGCCATCCTCGACCCGTCACTCGGCGACTCGCAAACCTGAAATCCCGGCAGTGGCAATAGGCGACGAGCGCCTGCCACCGCCTGGCACAGGAGAACCGGTCGACGTGCCGGTAACGAGCTTGCGCGCGAGCGATCGGAAGCATCACCGCGCGAATGCTGGTTTCCTTACTTCGTTCAGGACCTCGCTGCCGGTTCGAGACAGGGGTGCAGTTGTGATGTTGACGCCGTGCGCTTTTCGTCGGCCGTGGCCAGCCAGAAGTACACGGGGGGCAGGACTACTTCGATGGCGGTGAGCACGATTTGAAACCAGTGCGGCCAGCCGTAGACGGCTACGGAGATGAAGCGGCCGACGGCGCCGAGTAGGAAGATGCCCGCAAGCCAGCGGATGACGACCGCGGAGATCGGAGATCGGCGGGCAGCCCAGATCCAGCCGACGCCATAGCCGAGGAAGATCGCGCCGAAGAAGCGGCTGAGGCTGTCGGTGGTGACACCGGAGTGCTCCATGTCCGGGACGGCGTGGATGCCGAGGGCGAGATGAAGGATGCCGATCGCGACGCAGGCGACCCCCATCATCATAGACAGCCATTTGAGTGCCGTAGCCATGTTGTTCCTCCCGCAGAGCGTGACGAATGAGGCAGGGGGCCAACTACTTTCAAGCTCTGACCGCCGACCGCAAGCTTAGTAGACGTGTGTCTACTAAGCTAGCCTACGGTGCTTGGTAGACGTGCGTCAACTAAAGTGTCGGGGTATGAGCACCCGCCGCCGACTGTCTCCCGATGAGCGCCGTCAGGTGTTGGTCGACGCCGGTGCGCGTCTGTTCGCCGAACGTCCTTACGATGCGGTACTGATGGAAGACGTCGCAGCGGCGGCTGGGGTGTCGCGGGCGCTGCTCTACCGTCATTTTCCGAGCAAACGCGACCTCTTCGTCGGCGTCTACGAGCAGGCTGTAGACCAACTGCTGGTCGCAACGCGCCTCGATACCGAAGGTCCGCTCACCGAGCAATTGGCCGCCGCGCTGGATACTCACTTCGACTATTTCGAGGCGAACGCCAATGGCGTGCTCGCGGCCAATCGCGTACTCGGTCGTGATCCGACCATCCAAGCCCTCATCGCGGGTGAACTCGCCGAAGTGCGTCGTCGACTACTGGATACGCTGGGTGTCGAAGGAACCGTCCGAGCGCAGATATCGTCGATCCTCACGAGCTGGCTCACCTTCGTCCGCGTGCTGACCGTCGAATGGTTGGAGAACCAGCACTACACTCGCGCCGAAATGCTCGAGATCAGCGTCGGCGCGCTACTGGGCGCGCTACATCCCATTCTCGGTCCGGACTTCCCCCTCTCAGCGCCGAGCTCACGTGTTCACGCTCGTCGAAACACGTCCAGGGGTGGGGATTCCTCATGACGGGCGGTGTGGCGTGATCCGGCCGGCAGCGACCCCGCGGGCCAAAGCTGAACTCGCCTATCAGCTCGTCGAAGGAATCGCCCTCTGGTCGAAAGTCGACTGGCGGGCGCGCGGACTGCACGACCTCGGCAAGCCGGACGGCTTCCACGACCGGCGGGTGCGACGCTGGACCGCCATGTTCGAGCGCGTCAAGGGCCGGGACATCGAGGGCATGGACACCGCCACCGGATGGCTGCGCGCCCGGCCCCTGGATTTCGTACCCGGCGTGATGCACGGGGACTACCAGTGGGCGAACGTCATGTATCGCCACGGCACTCCGGCGCGGCTCGCGGCGATCGTGGACTGGGAAATGGGCACGATCGGCGATCCCGAACTCGACCTCGCCTGGGCGCTCGAGGGCTGGCCCGAGGATGCCCACGCCCCGGGAGCAGGCGGGCAGGTCACAGGCCCTTGAAGCGACGAATTCGCCGTCGAGCCCGGATGGCGGGATCGACCACGACCGCCGACCTTCGGTGGCGTCGCCGGCGTGTGCTGCCTCACCCCAGATGTTGATGGGCCGTGGGATGTGGCATGCTTGTCGGTGAGCACGGGCTGTTGAAGTGATCGCTCGGCTTACTACAGAAAGTAACGCAAAGTACATGACGCAAGGCAGTGTGAAGTGGTTTAACGGCGAAAAGGGCTTCGGGTTCATCGCGCAAGACGGTGGCGGTCCCGACGTTTTCGTCCACTACTCCGAGATTTCCGGCTCCGGGTTCAAGTCCCTCGACGAGGGTCAGCGTGTCGAGTTCGAGATCGGGCAGGGCCAGAAGGGCCCGCAGGCTCAGAGCGTCCGCGCCATCTAGGAGCTGACAAACCGGAAACCCGCGCCACGGCGCGGGTTTTCTTGTTTTCCCGGCCGGACCCGCGTCCTCGCGTTCACCTGCGCCTGGCCGGGCGTGCTGGGTCGTCTTCGGTCAGGGGAGAGCGCCGATACCAGCGCGGGACACTTCACGCCAGGGGCGGTTCAATATTCGATCGGACCGACGGGTGACTGCGTGGCCGGATCGGGTCGTGACCGTCTCCAGAGTTTGGTCAGCAACACCAGCGTGGTCAGCAATACGGCGTGTGCTCCGAAGAGTGCCAGCATCGGCAGCGCGAAGCCCTCGTCGGTAATCGCGCCGCGTTCCCCCACGCAGTACAGGGTGTAATTGACCGACGTGCCCTCCGAATCGTGCGTGGTGTCCGAGACGACCATCGGCTCCGTCACGGGCGAACAGAAAAGGGGTGCGGTCAAGGTGGCTTCGCCGGGCCAGATCGCTACCGGGACCACCATGGTGAGGGCGCCGGCGGCGACACCGGTCGAGGCTGCGGCTACCAGGAGTCGGACCACCGCCTACACCTGCCGCATTCGCAGAAAGCTTCCGGCGCTGTCGAACTCGGCAAGCATCTCCGACCGTGGCGACACCACATTGGTGACTATCCGTATCTCGCTGCCGAAACGGCTCACCACAATCACGTTCACCTGCCCGTCGGGTAGTCCACTCCGGGTGCGGGCGGTGTCGACGATGTCCTCGATCTGCGATAGACCGGTCACCTCGCTGAGGTTGAAAGCCTCGCTGTCGAGGTCGTCGAATGCCGAAACCCGCGCCGGCTGTGCGGGACCGAGTGCGCCGAGGGTGAACGAATAGTCGTCGAGTTGCCTGGATCGGCCCGGATGGCGGATCCGCAGGCGAAGAGTTGGTTCGCGTGTGGCCAGGTCGTCGCGTTCGGTGAGGAACCGTGTCACTTGATTCGGCTGATTGTGCAGGACCAGCCGGAACTGGGTCGAGTTCGGTGCGGTGAGGAGGATGACGTTCGCTTGCGGGTCAACGGTGCCCAGTCGCTCGGTGAGTGCGGCGATGGCATCGCGGGTCAGTGTGTTGACGAGTCCGCCTCCGCGTGCGCGTATCCGCTGCTCGAAGTCCGCGCGATCAACCGCGCCGAGACATCCGCTGGTGCCGAGCACGGCCAGGCATATCAGGATCGGAAGCCAGCGGCTGTGGCGCATACCCCGAATGCTAGAGACTGGGCTCGCGAACTGCTCACCACAGCGCAGGGGCCGGTGACCGAAGCGGAATCCCAGCGGCTCGCCAACCGTGGCGAGTAGCAACCCCTCGTTTTGTACTAATCTATCCAAAATATGTCAACGTGACGATGTGGCACGACCGCTGCCCATCGACGAAGGGTCGGGAGCGAGAGAGCTACACAGGCCTGTCGGTGGGCTCTTGTCCGGCAGTGCATCAGCTCATGCACGCGGCTATCCACCCCGGCGAGACAGGCGGCAAGCACAAGCGAGTTACCGATAGGAGTGCGACCGTGAGTGAGACTCGGGCGGTCATCGAAGAGTTCTTCCGGTGTGCCCGCGCCGGTGAGTTCGATCGGCTCGGCGAGATGTTCGCCGATCAGGTCGACTGGAGCATCTATGGCGCCGACGAGGTGCCGTGGACCGGGCGCCGCAGCACCCGGGAGGAAGCCGCTGCATTCTTCCGTGACCTGCCGGGGTACCTGGAGGCAGAGCAATTGACGGTGAACCGGATCATCGTCGAGGGGGCCGATGCCGTCGCGCTGGGTCACATGCGTCAGCGCGTACGGGCCACCGGGGAAATGTTCGTATCACCGTTCGCCTTTCACATGACGGTCCTCGATGGCCGAATCACCCGATACATTCCCTACGAGGACAGTCTCGCGCTGGCCCGGGCATGCAGGATCGTGAATTAGGACCGCGACTGAGCGTCGAGAGGCGCCATCCGCCTGCCTCAATTGCCGCGCGAACATCGCCCTGCCTGCCGCAGTCCGGGCCAGCCGCTGCAGCAGCGTGCGATGTGCGGCAGCCGGTACCGCCGCCTCAACGGTGTCGAACTTCGGCGTAACCAGCTCCAGACAGGTCGCCGGCATGCCTTAGTGGATTGTCGACCCTTCAGCGGAGATTGGTCGGCGTGAGGATTTCACGCGCCGCGCGTTGTCCGGATTCGACCGCCCCGTCGATGTATCCGGCCCAGCGAGTCGCGGTTTCGGTGCCGGCCCAGTGCAGCGATCCGGTCGGGCGGCGCAATTCCGGTCCGAAGCGGGTCAACGTCGATGGGGTCGCGAAGGCGCCGTAACAACCGCGGCTGTAGGTTTCCGCGGCCCAGTCCTGTTCGATGTAGTGGGCCGGATGGCGCGCTTTCGGGCCGAAATATGCTGCCAGGTCGTCGAGTACCGCGTCGCGGCGTTCTTTCGGCGCCAGGCGAGCCGCGGCTTGGGCATGGGTGGCTTCGAGGAAGCCGACCAAGACCGCAGGGGCGGCGCTGGGCGGACTGGCATCGAAGACCGTGCCGAGTGCGAGCCGGTCGCTGTTGGCCTGGCCGGACAGGCCTCGTGCGCGCCAGAACGGCTCGTCGTAGACGACGTTGACCTTGATCGTCCAGCCCATCGGCAGACGTTGCAGCAGTTGGGCGCGAGCGGCGGGCAGATCCGGCGTGAAACGGATCCGGTGCACCAGCGGCGGCGGGACCGCGATGATCGCGTGCCGGGCCCGCCACTGCCGCCGCCCGGCCCGCACCCGCACCTCGTCGTCGCTCCAGTCGATCTCGGTCACCGCGGCATCGAGAACGATCCGGTCACCCAGCTCCTCGGCAATGGCGATCGACAGTCGCTGGGTGCCGCCGACGACCCGGTCCTGCTGCGCACCGCCGGTCGTATTGATCAAAGAGTCGACGCCGCCGCCCGAATGAATGTAGAACTGCGCCCACAGCGCCGACATCTCTTCCGGTTCGGCGCACCAGACCGCCTCGGTCACCAGCCGGAAGAACGCGCGCCCGGTGGCGGTGTGCGAGTGCTTGCGCAACCAGGTGTCGAAGGTCTGACCGTCCAGTTCGCGCGCATGAGGCGCCGTCCACGGTGCTTGCAGGGGTACTCGTCGAGCCGAACGATCCAGTCGTAGTTGGGTGAGTCCGATGTCGGCGAGCACCAGTGGATTCAGCCGGGGTATCCGGCCCCGGTAGCTGTGGACGCGACCGCCGAAGTCGCCGATGTTCGCGCCGTGATCGTGCGTCGGGTATGTGGCGAACCCGAGTTCGCTCAGCAATGCCAGCACCCGATCCTGGCCGGGGCCGACCCACATCCCGCCGACTTCCACGTACGTGTCGCTGTCCGGTATGTCCACGTTGCGGGTTCGTCCGCCTACGCGCTCGCGGGCCTCCAACACCACGACATCGCGTCCGGCCGCCGTGAGGGCGCGGGCCGCTGTCAGCCCGGCCGCCCCGGCCCCCACCACGATCACATCTTTGAGATCCGACATTTGCATACACCTAACATCTAAGATACATGATGTATGTGAAGGTAGTCTTGTTGCCGTGACTGTCAAGGGACGACGTGCGGAATACGCTGAAGCCACTCGATCCGCCCTGCTGGAGGCGGGCCGCAGGCTGTTCATCGAACGGCGGTACGCGGAACTGTCCGCCGACGAGATCGCACGGGCCGCCCGACTGACTCGCGGGGCCGTATACCACCACTTCAGCGGTAAGCAGGGCCTGTTCGAGGCAGTGTTCGAGCAGGTCGAACAAGAGCTGACCGAACGTTTGACGAAGGCGCTCGGTGCGCCCGGCGACCCCTGGGACACTGCGGTTCGCGCCCTGACAGTGTTTCTCGACGAATGCGCCGACGTATCCTATCAGCGCATCGTGCTGCAGGAAGGGCCGTTCGCCCTGGGCTGGGATCGATGGCGCGAACTCGATGAGCGGTACATGGTCGGCCTGATCCGCGGCCTGGTCGACGAGCTGATCCGAGCCGGCGTCTTCGCACCTCGATCGCCCGAACTCACGGTCCGCGCCATCTACGGTCTGCTCACCGAACTGGCCTGGAGCCTCGCCGAAACCACCGACGATCAGGTGCGCCGTGACGCGGGCGAGATCGCCCTCGGCATGATCGGCTCGCTACGTCGCGCGGCCGAATAACGAAAGATTCCGGTGTTTCGTCCGGCGGCAATGTTCGTGTGCCGGAAGCGAACTGCGCGGCATCACCGTGGGTTGGGGTGGCTCTCCACTGCCTCGACCCGGCGCCGGAGCAAGCAGAATTCGTTCCCCTCCGGGTCGGCCAGTACGTACCACGTTGCGGCGCCGGGCTGGCCGATGTCTACCTTCCGCGCACCCGCGGCGAGCAGCCGCTCCAGTTCCGCGTCCTGATCGCGGTCGATGGGGCTCACGTCGAGGTGCAGCGGCAGTTTCCCGCGTTTCGGTTCGGTGCTGCGACCGAACACCAGTGTGGGCTGCGGCCCGCCGAAGCCGGTTCCGGGCGGGCCGATCTCCAGGTGGTCTTCGCCCTCCCAGCCGAGTTCGACATAGCCGAGCACTCCGCACCAGAAGTCTGCCAGCCGTTGTGGGTCGGCACAGTCGATGACCAGTTCGGTGATCCTGCAAGACATGCGCGCGAGACTACGCGTGCGCGTCTGTTCCGAACAGCGGTTTCCCTGGTTGACACGGCCAAGCGGTCATGGGGATCGACAACCTCTGGCGCACTGGTGATCTGCACCCCGAAGGGGTGACAGGCCGATTGCCGGAGGCTTGTAACGGGCGGCGTCCGGGCGCTCTAGTCAATCGCCACATCGTCGCGGGTGCACTGCTGGCCGGGGCGGTGCTGATGTCCGTCGCTCCCGCGCAGGCTGAGGCCCCGGTCGAGCCCCATGCGATCGGCAACAGCGAGATTTCCAGCGGTTCGGCCGCTGTGAACCGTTTCTTCTGCGGCACGATCTGGCGTCCTATCTGCGTCTGATCACCCGGCGCGCGGAACGACGAAACCCACGGCAATATCTCGCGCCGTGAGTTTCGATTCGAAATCACCTCTGCGGCTCCGCCGCCAGCTCGCCTTCGACATCGACATCGACGTCCCGCAGTCCGGTCGCCGACTGCTACAAGCGCGATCTACAACTCAGCCGCCAGATAGTCATCGTGTATTCGGCAGAGCGGATGGTTCGTGCTCGGCGGTGAGATCAGTCGGCAACACAACCTGTCGCCCGATCCGGCAGGATCCCGGCCCGGACGAGTTCCTCGTAGATCCGCTGCTGCTCATCGTCGAGATTCGAGTACAGCATGTCGTACGCGAGATTTTCCTCGGCGAGCGCCGCCACCGGATCCCAGTCGTCACCGAGCGCCGCGACGACGGCGCTGCGCCGTCGTACCTCGTCCAGAGTGAGGTCGTAAGCAAAATCGAGGTCGGCCATTCGGGCATCTCCAGCTAGGTTCTTTCCAAAACGAACTGACGACGATGCCCAACCACGCCTCCGCGGGCAATGACGTACATCACGTTCCACGGTCGGACTTCGTCACAATGCCTCAGCGTGATGGCGCTCGAGCCTTCTCCTGCTGGTGCCGTCATTGCGGCCTTTCAGGAAGCCGATGTAGGCCTGGGCGCGGCGGGCTTCGAGGGGTTTGGCGGGGGAAAGGTCATGGTGAGCCCTGATCGCGCGCGCCCAGGATGCCGGACGGCTCAGCCGCGAGCTCACCGACCAGGACATGGTCATGCTGCTCATGGCCAACGCCGGCGTCATCGCCGCCACCGGCGACGCAGCGCCCGACACCTGGCAACGACTTGTCGCCTACATGCTGCGCGCATTCAGCACTCCCGGCACCGAACCGCTGCCACTGCCCCCGGCGCCCAGCCATGGCGCGCTCTACCGCGCCATGGTCCGTCTCGGCCGCCCTGCCCCGGTTGCCGACGCGGCCGCGCGCTATAGCGCTGAAACGAGGTGATCTCTCGATGCGGTGACTTCAGGCAGGTGGGGAATCACATTCGGGCGAGATATCGCACGCGATGCGGGTTGCGGCCGCAGAGCTCTCGTCATCGCCGAGAGTGGCCGCTGCAGTCGGGCCCAGTACATGGTCGAGGAGGTGGTCGACGAGTCGGGTCGCGGACTGAGCGGTGCTGTAGCCCTGGAGCATGCTTTGGGCGAGTCCACCGATTGCCATGAGGATGAGTTCGGCGTCGAGATCCGCGCGGCAGGGGCCTACGCCGTGGCCGTCTTGGGCTCGACAGAGCTGGTCGGCGACGATCGTGACCAGTGCGCGAGGCGCGGCGAAGGTTTCTTCCGCGGTGATGCCACCGCCGGTGATCGCCGCGGTGCCGAAAGCGCCGAGCACGATGGCTTCTTCCCGGCGTTGCCCGTCCAGGGGTAGCAGTTCGGTCAGGACCGCGCGGATCGCTTCGCGGGGTGCGGCGTCCTGGCCGAGCGTGGACCACCGTTGCGTGAATCGGGCGCCGGCGTCTTCCATCACCGATCGGTGGGTCGCCAGCAGGAATTCGCTCTTGCTTCCGAAGTAGTACTGCACCAGCCGTATCGAGAATCCGGCCTCGGCGGCGACCGATTGGAAGGTCACCGCTTCGAGGCCGCCGACGACGATTACTCGGCGTACGGCGTCGGTGATCTGGCGTCTCCGCACTTCATGGTCGACCAGTCGCGGCACGAGACCTACGCCTTCCTCTTGTATCCGATGACCCCCGAATTTGATGGTATGAGCATACCGCATATGTGTTATGGTCATACCATCATGATGGTACGGTCGTACCTTATAAGTGGACCGAAGGGGAGGCTCATGCCGAGGATCGGGCGATTCACCAGCGAGGAAGCGAGAGCGACCTTCCTGCGCGCCTATGACACCGTGGCTGCGAAATGGCCTGTGCCCTCGACCGATATCGACGTGGGAACATCTTTCGGCACCACGCGAGTACGCAAATCCGGAAACGGGGACGGTGCACCGATCATGCTGCTGCCGGGCATCGGGGGTAACGGGCAGATATGGCTCAACTTCATCGAGGATCTGGCGCGCGAGCGCGTCGTGTACACCCCGGACGTGATCGGGTGGGCGGGACGCTGTGTGCAGACCGCACCCGTGCGCGACACGGCAGATATCGCGACCTGGATGGTCGAGGTGCTCGACGGACTCGGTGAGGATCGGATCCATCTGGCCGGGAACTCCCTGGGCGCCTGGCTGGCCGGTGCCATCGCCGTGCACCGTTGCGATCGCCTGGCCAGTCTGACCATTTTCGAGCCCAGTGGTGCGACCTTCGCCAAGCCGCGCTGGAGTCTGCTGTTCAAATTCCTTGTGGTGGGTGCGCGGCCGACTCCTGAGCGGATGCGCAAGTTCAACAAGTGGCTGATGCCGGGCCTGAACTTCACCGACGAGGAGTTCGCACTCGTCATGGCAACGGTGAAGTTCCGGTCCGGCATGCCGTGGGACCGCCCGTTCACCGACGAACAGCTTGCCGCCATCACCGCACCGAGCCTGGTGCTCTTCGGCGCCGACACCGTCGTCAGCGACCCGCAGCTAGGGGCGGCGCGCGCCCGCAACCACATGCCGTCGGCCGAAGCCGAAATCTACCCTGGCATCGGACACGATCTGCTGTGGGCCAATTCCGAGCAGATAATTCCCCGCTTCCTCGACTTCGTCGCCCACCACGACCAAATCCGAGCGTGAACCCCCAGCCATGCCTGCCCTCATGACGCTGTCATCGCCTGGGGCACGGGGCCGACGCGGCGGGCGCCGACCAGCAGCAGGACGGACGCGATCAGGAGGAGCAGCAGGGGTGAGGGCCCGGAGAGAACGGCGGTGATCAGGGTCCAGCACGCAACGCTCCACGCGATGAACAGTGGCGGGGTGATCCTATGGCGGTTGAGCCACATCACGATCAGGCCGACCATGATGAGTGGCGGGCCGAAACTGAAGGCCGAGTACCAGAACGCGGCGGTAGTGTGGCTCATCGCGATCGGGTCGTTGTTCTGCTTCTCCCACAATGCCCAGCTGAACCAGTCCCCGGCGTAGTGGGGGACAGTCTGCGCCAGTGCGCCCAACGTGTGTCCGACTCCGCACAAGGTGATAAGCCAACCAGCCCACTTGATCATGGGATCTCTCCGCTCTCTTCTGGAGTCGCGTGGCATGCGGGTTCATCCGCGCGACAGTGTCTCGACCTGGACGAAGCCCGCATCACGGTCTCAGGTCGGCTCCTCAGGTTATACAGTGGTGTATAACTCGAGATTAGACACGTTATGCAGTACTGCACAACCCCTGGGAGGAGAGACACGGAATGGGCGCGTTGCGCACGCCGCGTGAGAAATGGGTCGAAGAGGGCTTGCGAGCACTCGCCGAGGGCGGGGTGGAAGCCGTGCGGGTCGACGCCCTGGCCAAGCGGCTCGGCGTGACCAGGGGCGGCTTTTACGGCTACTTCACCGATCGGGAGGCGCTGCTGGAGGAGATGCTGGACACCTGGGAGCGTCAGAGCGTCGACGCGGAGATCGACCGGGTGGAGCAAGAGGGTGGCGCGCGCGACAAGGCTTGGCTGGTCGACAGGTTTCTGCAGTCGGCTGACCAGGTGCGCTCGGTCGACTTGGCGCTGCGCGACTGGGCCCGGCGGGACCAAGCTATCGCTGAGCGTATGCGCCGCGTGGACAACAAGCGCATGCGGCTGGCACGAGAGATGATCGGTACCTTCTGCTCCGACCCCGACGAGGTCGAGGCCCGCGCCCTGCTCGCCTTCTGCCTGGCGATCGGTAGCGCCTTCCTCGCCGCCGACCACCCCGACCGCAGCCGCGCCCAGGTCATCGCCGACGCCGCCGAACTCGTCCTCGCCCACCAGCCGGAGGTGCTCGCCCCGTCGGCGGGGCACGCTCATCAGTGACGTCAGATCTCGCCGATGAATCTCGGCCTCACCGGCCGCCGTCGTAGTTCACCGATAGCCGACGCCCAGGTCGAGATCAGAGTGGGCGGGTTCGGACGTGCGAAGGGACTCGCTGCAGGAAGTCGGTCGGTTCACCGGTCGGGGTCGGCGCGTACGTGCGAGCGCACTCCCTTTCGGCCGCCTCACCGGGTGGCAACGTCAGGTCGCGCTCGCCGAGCACGAGCCGCAACCGACCGTTGAGCACGTACAGCCATTCGAAGCCTTCGTGCGTCTGCGGTGTCGGTTCCAGCGGTTCCGATCGCGCGGGAATGATCATCTTGAACGCGTGGACTGGCACACTCGGATCATGGCTTCCTCCGTCGACATCGAACTCGACAACCGCCAATGGGTACTGCGCCGCCGACCCGTAGGCATGGTGGGCGACAACGACTTCGAGCTGCTGCGATCACCTGTTCCCGAGCTCGGCCCATCGGACGCGCTCGTGCGGGTCCATTGGCTCGGCATCGACCCGACGCAGCGGAGCTGGCTCAACGACGGCGAGAATTACATCGATCCCGTGCCGCTCGACACGGTGATGCGCGGCAGCGGCGTAGGCGAGGTCGTCGCGTCGAACAACCCGAACTACCCGGTCGGGACCTGGGTCGCGGGGATGGTCGGCTGGCAGAACTACGTTCTGGCCTCGGAACAAGGGCTCTTCGGGTTGAACATCGTGCCCGACGGCGTCGATCCCAAGCTGATGTTGAGCCTGCTCGGGGTGAACGGATTGACCGCCTACTTCGGCATGATCGATATCGGCCGTGCAGGCGAGGGCGACACGGTGGTGGTCACAGCCGCAGCGGGCGCCACCGGCTCCGTCGCCGGCCAGATCGCGAAAGCATTGGGCTGCAGGGTGATCGGAATCGCGGGCGGGCCGGACAAGTGCGCGTGGCTCACCGACCAGGCAGGCCTCGACGTCGCCATCGACTACAAGAACGAGGACGTGCGCGTACGCCTGGCGGCGGCCGCTCCCGAAGGAATCGATGTGTTCTTCGACAGCGTGGGTGGCCCCATCCTGGATGACGGGCTGATGAATCTCGCGATGAAGGCTCGCGTGGTGCTGTGCGGTGGTATCGCCACGGGTTACACCGCGCACCTTCCCGCGACCGGACCATGTAATTACCTTGCGCTGACGGTGAAGCGTGCTCGCATGGAAGGGTTCATCTTCCTCGACTACCTCGATCGCTTTCCCGAGGCATTCGGCAAGCTGTCCGGCTGGCACGCCGAGGGCAAGATCGTCATCGCCGAGAGTGTCGTCGAGGGCCTCGAATCCGCACCGTCGGCCCTGCGTGGCCTGTTTCAGGGAACCAACATCGGCAAGCAACTCGTGCGGGTCCGGTGACACCGGAGAACGGGCGGTCATCGCCCCCCCGCCACCGGGCTACTCAGCCCGACATCGCGGCCAGCAGGATCGCGATCCCGTAGGCAGCGTCCATGCCGAATCCAAGGCGGGCCCGGCAGGAGAACATGTTCGTAATGGCCGAAGCTCCGCCGACCGGCCAAGCGTCCACCTTCAGCTCCCACAGGTTTCCGCTCGTCGGTTGACACAGTCGAATACGCGATCTCACCGGTCCAGGTCCCACATCAGGCGTAGCGTTCGACATGTGGCAAGGCCCCGGACCGGCCGCGGGGCTGTCCTACGCAGGAAAGCAGCGATGAACCGGGAGTCGATGATGACGACTCGACGCACTGTGCAAATCCGCAGAATCTATGACGACCCAACCGCGCAGGACGGCACGCGCGTGCTCGTGGACCGGCTCTGGCCCCGCGGTGTCAGCAAAACCAGAGCCCATCTCGACGAGTGGTGTAAACAGATCGCTCCCTCCACCGAACTGCGCAGGTGGTACGGCCACGACCCGGAACGCTTCGATGAATTCGCCCGCCGCTACCGCGACGAACTGACCCAACCCGACCGCGCCGCCGCTCTCACCCACCTGCGCGAACTGGCCGACCAAAGCAAACTCACGCTGCTCACAGGCACCAAGAACACCGACATCAGCGAAGCGGCCGTACTCGCCGAACTCGTCGAACAACCGAACAGATCGCCCGAAAAGTGACCCACCACTACAAAAGCCGCCGACACCGGCTCGCGCCGGTGTTCATCCCGACGCACCGGTCGGCCGGTCCGGTTTCCTCGTCCACGACCTGCTGCCGACCGCGTCGGGCGCTCGATCGCGCTGCGCCCGCGGTTCCGCATCGGAGCGGCTCATGGTGACATTGGACCGGTTGGCCAACGTACTGGGTGGTTATGGAATTCGCCTGCGATTGGGTTCGGTTCCCCGATCCACCCCATTGCGCAGCGTGGTGATCCACGGCGCCGATCACGACCCCACGGAAATCGGCGATGTGCTGTTGGGCATCGGAGCCCGCTCGATGTCGGAGGTGGTGGCCTGGGCAGTGTCGGCGCGGGCTGTTGTCGCGCTCATCCGTGGGGGTGAGGAGGCCGAGGCCGAGCCGGAGATCAACGGTGTGGCGGTGATGGTGGTCGACCCTGCGGTGGACTGGAGCGAGGTGGCTGCGGTGGTCTACGGGTTGGTGCTGGAAGGACGCGAGACCGAGGCCGGTCGCGGCCCGACCGATTTGTTCGCCTTGGCCGACAGTCTCGCCGACGCCGTCGGAGGTGCGGTCACGATCGAGGATCGCCTGTCTCGGGTGCTGGCATATTCCAGGCCGCAGCAGCACCTCGACCCGGCACGGGTAGAGACGATTCTGGGCCGGGAGATGCCGTCGTGGTTACGGTCGGTGTTCGATGCGCGCGGTGTCTTCGTACATTTGGCGACCTCGGAGGAACCCTTGTTCGTCCCCGCGCAGGCAGAGCGTGGGGTGACGGGGCGGATGGTCGTGGCCGTGCGTGTGGGACGGCAACTGCTGGGGTCGGTCTGGGTGTCGTGCCCGGCACCGTTGCACGGGGCTCGACGCAGGGCCTTGGCCGACGGCGCGCGGACGGTGGCCCTGCACCTGTTGCGGTCGCGGGCCAGCGCGGACCTGGAACGTCAGGTGGAATCCGACCTCGTGATCCGTTTGCTGGAGGGCGACGCGGACGCGACGACAGTGGCCAGCAGGCTGGGGTTGGCGCCGGAGGGTTTGCGGGTGATCGCGCTGCGGGCTCGGATCGCGGAGGAACAGCACGCCGCGCTGCTGTTGATCTTCGAGCGAGCGACAACCGGATTCGGCTGGTCCCGGTCCAGCCGCAGCGCCCTGGTCGGCGACACCATCTACACCGTGCTGCCCGCCGACCAGGCGGACACGGTACGCCACTGGATAAGCGAGCTGCAGGTTGCACTGCCGGCGCAGATGACGGTGTCGGCCGGAATCAGCGGTGTCGCCCGCGCCACGGAGTTGGCGTCGGCGCGTCAAGAGGCCGACGAATGCCTGGCGCTGCACGAGACCCACTCCGCGGCTGCGACACCTCCTGCCTATGACGAGTCATGGGACGAAATTCTGCTCCAACGGCTGCGCACCGCAGGGCTCTCTGGACGGACCCCCGCACGGGGGCCGGTGTCGGAGTTGCGGCGCCATGACAGCACGAACTCCACCCAGTATGTGCCAACGCTGCGCGCGTGGTTGCAGGCGCAGGGCGACCCCACCGAGGCGGGCGCGCACCTCGGGGTGCACGAGAACACCGTCCGTAACCGGCTGCGCAAGATGGCAGAGGTGACCAATCTCGACTTGGACGACCCCCGCAAACGACTCGCCATGATGATTGAGCTCGCCGTCACCGACAACGACTGACCGGGCTGTGCCATCGCCACAAATCCCGACGCCTCGATTGTCGAATCCGCTCAACCGATCGCCGCGACAGTCACGTCATCATGGAGTTGCCCAGAAATCGCAGGTAGGAGCAGTGAGACAAGGGCAGGCCAGCGAAGGATCTGCCCTCTTGCGTCGATCCGGTACCTAGTTAGTTGAACGGAGCGGAACCGAAGTGAGGAACACGCAGGTATGCGAGGTCATGCAAAGACCCATCATCACCGTCCGGCACGACAACACGGCATGCGAGGCGGCGCTGCTGCTCGCCGAACTGGGCTACGCGGCGCTGCCCGTTCTCGACCAAGACGATCGCCTCACCGGGGTACTCACCAGCGGCGACCTCCTGCGGGCCGGTGAACTCGACGACACGGTCGATGAAGTCATGACCACACCAGCGGTCTCGGTCCCCGCCACCGTGGCACTGGCCGAGGTCATGAGCAGGCTTGTCACGCGCGGACTGCGCAGTCTGCCCGTCGTCGATGCCGACGGCCGCGTGGTCGGTATGTTCAGCCGTGGCGACGCGTTGCGAATCATGCTCACCCCCGACGACGCACTCACGGCCGGTGCACAGAACCTCCTCGATCAATACACCGGCGCACGACGGTGGCATGTCACCGTCCACGGAGGCGACGCCAGCATCTCCGGCCGGTTCGCCGACGAACCCGAACGGCGCATCGCCATCGCCCTGACCCGCACTGTCCCCGGCACCCGCACCGCGACCATCGCGACCACACCTGTGCACTGATCGAGTCGACCGCCATCCACGGGCTGTGACACTTCCCTTGCTGGTGTACTGGCGAAACGCCCGAGAAAACGAGTGGGGGAATCGGACAAGTAGCACAGCCAGGATTGTCTCAGACGGATAAGCGCGGCCGTTCCACGTAAACGATCCTGGCCTTGTCAGCGATTATTCGGATGGCATGGAGGTGGTCGTACAGGGGCCGCTGGCAGGGCGGCCCATCCCTTCTCACCTGACCGCATCTCGAACCATTCCAACCACCAACCCTGGAGATCAGGATGACCCGTGCACACCCCGTCTCACCCGCACGCCTTACCGACCACCTACCCGCACTACGAGCCGCACTGAACCAGCAACGCCGCTTCCGCCTGCAGCAGCTGGCCGAACTCGAAGCCGAAATCGACCGCGCCGCCACGCCCACCAACGCGGCTGATACGGCCAGGCATGAGGTCACTACCGAATTGGCCGCGGCAGCACGACAAGCTTTGGCCGATATCGATGAAACCCTTACGCTCATCGCCACAGGCCGTTACGGTCGCTGCCGCGGCTGCCACGCCGAGATCTCGATCCACCTGCTGCAGACCATCCCCACTTCACAGTGGTGCCTGAATTGCCGACAGCATCTGCCTGCCTTCGCCGGTTCTCGCCCGATGCGCGGACAGCGGCCTCGCGCAGCCTCCCGAACACCGCGACGCGACCTGTCGGCCGAACGGGAAACCATCGCAGGCGGTTGACATGACCTGCTGACCATTACGACCGGTCGCAGCGCGTTGACCTTGCCGCACCGGCCGCCCCGCGAGGACGATGACCGGCTGCGCCCGTTCGATCCGCCCGAAGCCGCGCCCGAGGCGCCCGCCACGCATATCGAACCCGGTAAACACCACTGGAAGGTCGAACGGGATCTGGCGAGCGGCGTATCGACCCTCGAGATCGAGAACGACCAGGGCACCATCTCGCTCGACGACACCGGCACCATCGTGCGTCGCGCCACTACCGAATGGTTCAGCTTCCGTGGCAACGACGTCACCTCGGTCCGGGGCGAGACCCGCACGCTACGCAGGCTGGAGCGCGACGATTGGCGCACCGAAGTCACCACCCATACCGTATTACGTTGCACCCCCGAAGAATTCGTGCTCGACGCCCAGCTCGACGCGTACGAACTCGAATATCCGCAGGCCGACCCCCGGACGGTTCGCAAGCGGGTGTACTCCCAGAACTGGCAGCGACGGAGTCCTCGAGACTTCGTCTGATGCGGTGCGTGGCTTCACATATCCTCTCTGCGGGTATGCGACGAGCGCCGATTACGAGGCACTGGAAGAACCTGCACCAGATAGTCGGCCAGCTCGTCCGGGCGCGACAACATCACCATGTGGCTACCGGGCATCTCGTCCGGGGTGATGCCCAGCCGCTCCTTCACGTGGCGGCGCGCGAAGTCGGGGGTGAAGAAACGGTCGTCGCGGCAGAGCAGGTATCTCGTCGGAATGTCCGGCCAGGCGGACAACGGCCATGGCTCTCGCCCCGCTCGGTCCATGCTGATCTTCTCCGCGAGCGCGCCGTCGTGGGCCAGTACCCGCTGGGCCAGTTCGCGAGGGACATCGTGAAAGTAGAGCTCGTAGTCGTCATCGCTGCCGGACGATGGTTTGCCGCTGCGTTCCCACCAGGCGTCCGGCATCTCGCCCGGGCTCGGAATCATGGCGGTCACCAGTACAAGCGCGGCGGCTCCGGCGCGCACGCCGACCAGGGGACCGACGAAACCGCCCCAGGAGTGGGCCACCACCACGAGAGGCCGGCGTCCGCCGGTTACCTGGACGACGGCGTCGGCGTAGTCCCAGAGCCCGGCCTGGGGGTCGGACATCGGCAGATCCACCGCGACCGCGTCGTGCCCGCGGTTGCGGAGTTCTGCTTCGAGCAGATGCCAGTCGAAAGCGCTCCCGCCGGCACCGTGGATGAGAGCGAAAGCTGTCATGACGGTTATGACTGCCGGAAGCGCGGGAACTCGTCGGTGCGCGCAGGCACCCCGTGAGCGAGCAGAGCGAGGACCTGTTGCGCCCGGGACGGGTTTGTTCAGCCGCCGTCTAACCTGGGCTTGTTCGGCCACGACCCCGCTGCGGCATCGGCCCGGGTTTCTCGAGTCCTGGCGCGTCGGCTATGCGGCGCTGACTGTCTGTTACGGCGGCGGCTCTGGCATCGGCTTCGCGTCGCGTGAAGGCGATATCGCGGGCGCTACGCACCGACAATCGGCCGAGTGAGGTCGCCGCGAAGAACAGGATCAGCGCACCGAGACCGTGGAAATAGGTCAGTTGGAGTACGGCGCGCTTCAGGTCGGAGGTGGCGACAGGGTCACCGACATCCCCGATGCGCAGCGGCTCAGCAAGGACGGGCCCGATCACGAACCACACGCCCGCCGCCACTGCCAGCCACCCGCCGAAACTCGCCACGATACGGTTGCGGCTTACCAACATGAGCAATCCGCCGATGATCGCGGCGACGCCAGGCAGTACTTGGAGCCACCCTCGCGCCGACGTCCACACCCATGGCTCGTCCGGAGTGAACGCGAAATCGAAGTAGGGGCCGAGGAACGGGATCAGCGCACCCCAGACGCCCAGGAGCAGCACCGCGAGCCCGCCGAGGGCTCCCCGGCTACGTGGAATTCGGACCGGGTGGCCGCGGCCTGCGGAAACATTGTCGTCGACGTCCCTCATGACGCCTCCATTCGTCGAAGTAGGTGCTTATACCGCCTACCCTTTTGTCCACCGCGATACGCACGAAAGCGCGCAGGGGTCCACAGTTGGCCTCCGGTGATCGGAGGTGGTGCGGGCGCGGAAGAACGCCTGGGTCGAATTGATCCTGCGCATCCGGCCGCCTTCTGTGGTGACCGTGCCGCTGTCGGCGTTTCATTCGATACACCTGTGTTCGAACGTCATCCGGCGGCCGCCGAACACTTCATTTCCGTCGAGGTGAGAAATTCGCTGGCCATCACAGGGCACTCTTCACAACCAGCACCGAACTTCTCTCACCACGGCAGCTGGGGATCTATCTCCCTACAGTCCCGGTTCGCGGTCGGCGGTCGGTCGGGATGAGGGGGCACGGTGCGACCGGATTCGGTCGCACCCCGGAGAAGTCGGTGAGGGGGAGTCAGGACTGCGCGTACTCAGCCGTGACGTCGAGGATCCAGGTGATACCGAAGCGATCGCGCAGCATCCCGAAGGCGGGTGCCCACTGGGCCGGGCCGAACTCCTCGATAACCGTGGCGCCGTCCGCAAGGCGTTCCCACAGTGCGCCGACCTCCTCGACGGTCTCGCCGCGAACGGACAGGAAGAACGGCTCCTCGGTGATGGTGGTGCCGTTCTCGCGGCGGGTGGCGGGCACGCCGAGGGCGGTTGGAGCGTGCTCGCCGGGCACGTCGTAGGCCATGACCCGGAAGCCGTCGTCGGCGACGACCTGGCCGAAGACCACTTTGCCTGCGTCGGGCGAGTCGGTGGGCATCCCGAAGTCCGCATAAGTGGCGAGAGTGGTCTGCCCGCCGAACACCGACTGGTAGAACTCCAGGGCAGCACGGGCCAGCCCGTGGAAGTTCAGGTGGGCAACAGCGTTTACCGACATGGTGATCCGTCCTTCGCAAGGGATTCCGTCACCGGCGACTTCCGGCGACGAGAGCAACGTTGTCACCAGTACCGGCCAGGGAACGTCCGCTATTCATGGCAGTCTGGCCACATGCCGACCGCCTCCTCGACGGTGACCTCCCGCCGCCTGCTCTCGCTGCTGTCTTTGCTCCAGGTCCGCCGCGATTGGCCGGGCAGTCTGCTGGCCGAGAGGCTGGGCGTCAGTGAACGTACAGTGCGTCGCGATGTCGATCGCTTGCGCGAGATCGGTTACCCCGTCCGGGCGGTCAAGGGGCCCGACGGTGGTTACCGTCTCGCGGCGGGCAGCGAACTGCCGCCGCTATTGTTCGACGACGAGCAAGCGGTCGCGCTCGCCGTGGCGTTGCGCAACGCGGCCGCGACCGGCGCGGGCATCGAAGAGGCAGCCGCACGAGCGCTGGCGACCGTACGCCAGCTGCTGCCTTCCCGCTTGCGGCAGCGCGTCGATGCCCTCGAGATCACGGTGGGCGAATCGGCCGGGCCCGCGGCCGCTCCCCGGGTCGACACCCAGGTGCTGCTCGCGTTGAGTGCCGCTGTCCGCTCCCGAGAGGAGGTGCGGTTCGACTACCGGTCACCGACACAGCCGAATGACACCGGTCCGCGGGCGCCCCGCCGAATCCAACCACACCACCTGGTGGTCCGCAGTCTGCGCTGGTACCTCATCGGATGGGCCTCAGAACGTGGGGAGTGGCGGGTCTACCGCGTCGACCGGATGACACTTCGGGTGCCCAACGGGCCGCGGTTCGCGCCCCGGCCGGTGCCCGGCGGCGATATCGCCGCGTTCTTGTCCGCGCGGTTCAAAGGCTCCGACAGTGCGAATACCTGGCCATGCCGCGGCGAGGTTGTCCTCGACCTCCCCATCGCACAGGTGGCCCCGTTCGCCGGCGACGGTGTCGTCGAGGAACTCGACCCTGCCCGAACCAGGCTGCTGCTCGGTTCCTGGTCCTGGCCCGCGCTCGCGGCGACAGTAGCGCGCTTCGGCACCGAGATCGAGGTCGTCGGCCCGGATCGACTGCGTGACGCATTCACCGATCTGTCCCGTCGCGCAGGCCGTGCCGCACGTCTGGGCTGACTCTACGTGAGCCTGCCCGGTTCTACTCATCGGTCCGGCACCGGGGCCGTCCCGGTGCCGCAGAGAACGCGTGACCGAGGGTGTCCAGGTCGTGTGCGCCGGGTGGTGACATGATCTTCCAAGCCACGGTGCTTGGCCGCGGCGCGTGCTTCGGCGAGGGACCGGTCGGAGGTGCCGGCGATCGTGACGTGATGGCCCTGGGCGGCGAGTTCGAGCGCGTCGAGGCCGTTGCCGCCGCCCGCGTCGAGGATCTCCAGCGCGCCAGCGGGTAGATGGGCGGTCAGGTTGACGGCTGCGGTTGTATACCGCAGCCGACCCCACGGACTAACTTGCCACCGCTGGAACTTGCCGAACTTGTCGTCGAACAGATGCGAATGTGACTCACTCACCACGCCCCACCTGGCCTTGACGCACTCTTGTACAGGTGCTCGAGCGCGCACTCCATGCCAACCATGCGGTTCGACACTTGCTACACATAGGTCAGCGGCGGGGACTTCGGGAAAACGACCGGCATTGCCGTCATCGCGCGGTGGAACGGACCCGGCCGCCAGACCAGCTGGTCGGCAGGCACCGCGAGTTCCATTTCGGGGAGGGCGTCGAGCAGTTGGTCGATAGCGTTCTGGACAGTCGGGTAGGCGATGGATTTAGCAGGGCAGGCGTGCGGGCCGGTACTCCATGCCAGATGCGAGCGATTGCCGATGCGGCTGCTGCCGGGCTCGTCGGTCCCGTGGATGTCGGGGTCGTTGTTGCACGCGGCGAGACTGATGACGACCGGCTGGTCTGCCGGCAGCCAGACATCGTCGATCATGATCGGCTGCCGCGGGTAGGTGGTGCAGAAGTTCGCCATCGGCGGGTCGTTGAACAGGACCTCGTCGAGGGCGTCGGTGGTGGACAGGTTTCGGCCGAGGACGTCGCCGAAGCGGAACCGGTCGTCGGTGATCATCAGCAGCAGGGTGTTGGTGATCAGGTTGCGCTGCGCTTCGAAGCCCGCGCCGTAGAAGCTCATCAGTTGGGCGAAGATCTCCACGTCGTTGAGGTCGGCCGGATGATGTGCCAGCCGCGAGGTGGCGTCGTCGCCGGGCTGGCGCCGTTTGAGCTGTATCAGCTCCATCAGGGCCTCTTTGACCATCTTCATGCCCTGGGCGGGGTTGACCGTATCGAAGCGCGCGGCCATGCCGGTCGCGACCCGCTGCCCGATCTCGGTGGGGCAGCCGACCATGTCGTTGAGGATCCCGAGGACGAGGGGAAAAGCGTATTGGGACACCAGGTCGGCGGAACCGGCCTCGCAGAAGGTGTTGATCAGCGGGATGGCGAGTTTCTCGACAGTGGGACGCAGCCCGTGGGTGTCGATCCCGTCGATGCTCGAGACGGATGCCTGCCGATAGCGGATATGTGCGTCTCCGGTGTTGTATCGCGCTGCCGGGTACCACTCCATCATCGGCCGGACCGGAGAGTTGTCCGGAATGGTTTTCTGCCAGGTTCGTGGATCAGCGGGAAAGTGATCCGGGTCGTTGAGGATCCGCACCGCCGTCCGATACGCGATCACCAACGTCGCGGGCACACCCGGTGCCAGCTCGACGGGAACGAGCGAACCGTACTGACGACGCATCTGGCGGTAAGCGCGATGCGGGTCGGCGACGAACTGCGGGGTATACAGCGGAACTCGGCGGTCATCGCTGCCGGCGGAGCCGTGCTGGACGGGGCACGTTCCGGTCGATGCGGTATGCGGTGCGGATGTCGGGAACTGTGGTGTGGTCAAAGACGTGACTCCAGATGATGGACAGGATTTCGACGAGAGTGATCGATGAGCGCGGACTCGTGCCTCGATGAGGTGTAACGAGGAAGGTCAGAGTGTGCCGGGTGCCAGGTCTGGCGCCGTGCCCCACCAGACCGCTCCAGGGTTCCGTCGTAGGCGACTGTTCGTGCGCCGGTGTGTCGGCGGCCGACCGGTACTGTTTCGAGTAGCCCACGGCAGACCGCGACGGCACTGAGCGCTGTGCTGGGTCAGAACCATGAAAACACCACGGCGGTACCTTGATTCATCAGTCCTCTTGTCGTTGACGGGTTCGAAGCTACTACAGCCTTCCGCTACCTGCCGTCCAGCACCGGGCGACTCGCGCGCTGACCACGTTGCGCCGAGGATCGACTCTGCCGGGCCAGGGGAGCCCTGTGGCAGAGCCGGAGTGAGCCGCTAGTCGCGCTGCCGGAGGTCGGTAGGTTCGGATTCCACGCGTTCCGGCTCGTCGGCCCACCGCAGATCGCTGTCGGTGGTGTAGGAGTGGTCGGGTGGGATCACGTTGGGGTTGAATGATTCTCGTATGTAGCAGAGCGGCCGATCGGCCGTCACGATGACGTATGCCTTCGCTGCACAGAGGCGGCCGTCCGGCCATCTCGTCAAGCCCGCCCGTAGTATGTGACGCCGCTGGGGTATTCCACGAGAAATCAGGGCGTAACCGATCGGCGTGCGGACATCGCCAACTCCGTAGGCAGCCGCGGGCCCAGGGACGATCACGACATGGTTGGCGGATACGGCCACCATGTCGGAGTCGATCAGGCGCGAGCGGCGGACGATGACGCGGTCGGTCCCGGACACCTGCAATACATCGGTGACGGTGGTGGGCAGCCTACTGGCCGCCATAGCGTCTTGACGGATCACATGAACCTGGAGGTCCGTCCTGAGTATCGCCTCGAGGACCGGCATCGTGGAGCCGTCGCTGGCCAGCAGCATCCTGGTGAGCGGATGGCCGAACCGTCCGATCTCGGCCCTGTTGGTCCGGAAGCCCGAACCACCGGCCGTTGCATCGCCCGGTGGTTCGGGGAGGGATCGAATGATCGTCACAATCGTCGGCTCCGCGCAGTGATTATCACTGGAGATCCGTGTCGAGAGCCGGGACTAAACCGGGGTGACGTCGGTGTCCTTCGGTGGAGTGAATGGGCGAGCTATGGCCTCCTGCTCCGCGGCGGTGCGGGGTTTGCTGGTCAATCCGAGTACCGGTTCGGTCGTGATACGCACCTCACCCATGACGGTGTCGGCCCCGAGCGGATCGCGCCAGATATTCCACACCGGAGACATATCCAAATGGCCCATGTATTTGATGTTCACCGCGGCTGCCTCGTCGTCGAGATGTTCGGCCTCGGTGACGATGGTGTCGGTATCGGTGCGTTGCTGTTCTCCCGCCGACTCGTCGACATCGGTGAGTCCGGCGATGATCCTGGTGAACGACTCCTGCGGGGTGTCGCCATCGTGCGCCTCGGTGAGGCTGCTGGCATGTGTGAAATATTCTTCGGACCCGACGTACTGCTCGTACATTCGCGAAACCAGGATCAGGAAGCGCCAGTACGCTCGGCGATAGGTGTAGTCGAAGAATCCGAGTGCCTCGGACTCGCTCATTTCCCCCCGCAAGGTGGTCGCAATGGCCGCGGATGCGGTCAGCGCTCCGTAGGTCGCCAAATGCACGCCGGTGGACAACAACGGATCGAGGAAGCACGCCGCGTCACCGACAATGGCGTAACCCGGACCGCAGAAGCGATCGGCGACGTAGGAGTAGTCTTGCTCCGCCCGGACGCTGTCGACCTGCTGGGCTCCCTCGAGCAACTCGCTGAGCTGGGCACTGCCTCCGATGACATCGAGGTAGTACGACTCCAGTGATTCGTGTTCACGCCGCTTCGCAACGAACTGGCGCTTGGAAATCACATAGCCCACGCTGAAACGGCCGTCCGACAAAGGGATGTGCCAGATCCAGCCACCCTCGGGGGTGGATACGACGTTGATCGCGCCTTCCGGGCTGTCCGGATGCAGGCGGGCGCCGGTCCAGTAGGACCAGATCGCGGTGTTTCGGAATGCCTTGTGCTGCTTGCGCATATCGAAGTGCCGCTTGGCCAGCAAACCCGCTCGACCGGATGCGTCGACGAGAAAATCGAATTCGGTTGTGCGGGTCTGGTCGTCATCGGGCCCGGTCCATTCGACGGCTGTCGGGCGGTCGCCGTCGAACAGCACGTTTGTCACGGTGGCCTGCTCGATTACCTCGGCGCCCTGTTTTGCCGCGTTGCGCAGCAGGATGTCGTCGAATGCCGCGCGGTCGACCTGCCATGACCAAGCGTCCGCGTCCACGAGCCTGGACCAGTCCAATAGCCAGGTATCGTTCTGCCACAGAAAGACTCCGCCCCGCTTCACCTGGAAACCGTGCGCGGCGACCTCGTCATAGGCGCCGGAAAGGCGCAGTGTCGACAAGCACGACGCCAGAAGGGACTCCCCGATGTGATACCGCGGGAAGCTCTCCTTTTCCAGAAGGGTTACGCGAATGCCGGCTCGCGCGAGCAGGGCTGCCGTGGTCGAACCGGCAGGGCCTCCACCTATTACCAGAACATGCGGATTGTACCCCATAGCAAACTCCCTGGAACTGCTGAGAACGGATAATGCGCCCGCGTCGGGAACTGGACCGACTCCGGGGGCCACGGCCGTAGGCAAACCCGGAGTAAGTGTTGCCGCCGGTTAGCCAGACCGGAGCGGAACACGATATTTACTGTAGCAAAGGAGGTCGGGGCATGCGGTATGGAACGTGAAAACCGTTGTCAGCCGGGGCCTATGGTGCACGTGGGACGGCTTCCATCGCTCGCCCCACCATCGCGATGGTCAGAAGTTGCGATGGACGGGCGTCGAATACCGGCCTCGCGCAAGGCTTCGGAGCTCGGATGCGCTGGACTGATCGCTGCCGGAAGCGGACGGGCTATCCAATGCGTTCCGCTGCATCCTATTCGAGCAACTTCTAGCGATGCATGTCGTCGGTGTCGGCTATCGCGACGGTGGTCGCGGCTGCCTTGTGCGCGGAGTCGACACTGCAACGGCCGAGCCCACATGCGGTGGCGACACCGTAAGCGGTCCTCGCCGCGGCCTTCTCGAAGAGAGCAAGCGCGCCGGCGCTGTTCTCGGCGGAGTCCGGCGAAACGACACCGGCGATCAACCGCCAGGCGGGGTCGAGCTTGCGCAAGGGTGCGTAGAAGCGGGGGTCCAGCGGTGCCGGTTCGGCGCCGTATGCGCACGGAATGTGCACGGGGGGCAGTGGCGTCCCCTGTTTGCTAGATAGTCGCGCGGTCTGATTGAGCAGCTTAACCGCCGGTGCCAGCGTGCGCGGGCTCAACAGGCTTTTGTGCTGGTAGTCGCCGTAACACAGGTGCACGATGGTATCCGCCCCGATCTGGTGCATCCGGCCGAGGAAGCTGGCGAGCTGCCGCGCGACGAGCCAGCCGAGTGACCACTGCGCATGCATTTGCTCGGCTTTGACCATGCTCAACAGCGCGATGGGCGACTCCAGTTGCCAGAGAACATGCTCGCCGTGCCGTTCGATGACTTCGGTCATCTCTTGCAGCACCGCTTCGGTGAACACCGGCAGATGACGGAGCGCGTCGACGACGAGATTGGAGCGCCGCAGAGCCTTCCCGACGGGCAACCCGGCGGACACGGCCGCGCCCGCGAATACGAACAAGGCGAGGTCCAGCGGGTTCGGCTGGCTTATCTGAACTTTCGTCGCGGCCAGTTCCGGTCGGTCACGCTGCATCGATTCGAAAGCGGAGACGACTTCACCGATCCGCCCTACCCGGTCCATCGACACATGTCGCGGCTCCAACGTGCGGCCGGAACGCAGGCCATAGCTGGGGAAGTCGCTGTAGTCGGTGTAGTCACCCGAGTGGACGACTTCGAAGACGTCATGTTTCCCGCGCCCGATCAGATACTCGAGGATCCAGTCCGGGTCGAGGTCACAGGGCACCGCGGTGACGGGCCGGTCCTCGCTCCGGTCGGCGAACCATTGCAGCACGGCGCGATCGCCGGTCATCAGTTCCGCGGGCAGGCTGCCGACATAATGCGCGTATCTGGTCATCCGTGGCCCTTCCGATCACTGTCCGGTAGTTGTGCAGCCTACCCAACCGGCCTACGGTTGCCATGCCCAACACTATTGCTACACAGCTTGTTTCGTTACACGTACGGTGCGGGGCGGTGTCGCTTGCGGAAACCTGTGAGAGCTGAAGGTGGATGCCTGGGGCCCGGTCGGCGGAGCTTCGGCCATCCGGGCGCAGAAACAGTTGCCTTTCCACTCATCGGTGCACTCGTCACGGTGACCTTTTCACGGCAACAGCCCTCGGCACGAACAGGTTCAGCCGCCGCGTCCGTCTCGGATTCGGTATGGGCGCACTCGTATACGGCATCGTGATCATGTGTGAGTATCGGGGGGACGGTCTTGCGGAGAGTCAGAGTCAGTGTGGCATAGCAGGTCCATCCACCCGTGGGGGATCGGGATCACCGCTGCGAACACTGTCGGGTTCACCTTCGGTGCTTGATCTCGCGCCTGCACTATTCCCGATTCGGCGCGGTTTGGCCATGCGCCGGATTCCGACGGCCGGAGCATCGCCACCGGCTCGTTTCCGCCGCAACGCGTCGAGATCGACGACATTCTCATCTGGCTCGGCACTGCCCGGATCGTCCTCGGGGACGGCGCGGTGCACCGCGCCAGGGTGGACCGGCCACCACCCGGTCTCCCGCTGCAGTTCCGATCGCAGAACAGGCTTGGTCGGTGCAGGGTCATAGACGGAGCCGCCTTCCGAACGCCAGGTCTTGTGAGGACGCTCGCCGGCCTCTTCCGTCACACGCCGCGGGCGACGCGGCAGCCGGGTGACCTTCGACGTGCCGTCTCCTGACCCCGGGGTCTCGACAGCGTTCATGCCTTCTTCCAGCTTCCTGCGTATCCGTTCCATCGCGTCGAACTCTTCCCGCCGGGCTCTGGCAAGGATTCCCGTCCTGGCACTTCCCGCTCCGACATCAAGCTACTAGCCGATGCAGGACACCGCACCCGTCGGCACCACGAACCGCTGGCCGAGCTGATGTCTGATCCCATTGTTGATTGCGTCGCTCACGCTCGCATTCTGCCTCAGTGGGTGACCAGTGAGCACCGGAGCCAGGCCCGCGCCGTCGCGAGACTCGATGCAGTGTCCTCATCCGTAGACGGGTAGGGCGGATTGAGATGACCTCACGCGGCGACGGTGAACAGGGTCAGCTCATGCGGATGCTGTGATGCGGCGGCGCGAAGTTCGGCACGTTCACCGATCGCGCAGGCCGGTCCGATCCCTTGGGCGACCGATTGCGGCGACAGCAGTCAGCGGCGGCAGTGGGTGACCAGCCTCACCCTGGGCCGGTCATCGGTGGCGGCCATTCGTTCTGCTCCAGCCAGGCAGGCTCTCTGTCGGCCGAGTTTGGTTAGCCACCGGCACCGACCAGTGTGTCGACCGAGGATAGCGAATGGCCCCACCCACATCGGTAGGTAAGGTCGTGCGGCTCGTGCGCGGATCAGCGCAGCGTCTGGGTGATAGGGATCTCCCGGATCGAGCCGGGGACCGTTCAGCGGTTCCGAATAAATCCTCGCGGACAGCGATGAGTCCTCCGACGGTGCTCCGTCCTATCTGTTGAACGTGCTACCAACCCGGCGCGACCGACCAGAAGGACCAGAAATGACCACCGCCAACTCCGCCACCTTCTCCGACGACGTCACCGACCGTCCCGGCAAGATCCGCAACCGCGTCCTGTGGACTCTGCAGATCCTGCTCGGCCTGTTCTTCATCATCGCCTCCGGCGGACCGAAGCTCGTTATACCGAACACCCTGACAGAAAACGCCCCCGAGAATCTGACCATCCCCCTCGGGCTGCTCATATTCATCGGAGTCGTGGAGATCGCCGGCGGTATCGGGCTGATGGTGCCACGGCTGTGCGCCCTGGCCGCCGCGGGTCTGTCCGTTCTCACCGTGCTCGCCGCCGGGACGCAGGCTTTCATCGCCGACAAGCCCTCGATGGCGATCTTCCCGCTGGTGCTCGCCGCGATCTTCGCCTGGATCGCCTACCAGCGCCGCGCCACCATTACCGATCTGCCTAACTCGCTGTCGTGATGATGAATCCATGAGAACGACCGGCGATCGGTGGCACACCCACCGATCGCCGCTCGTGCGTTCTCGGATCGATCGCCCGTCGGGTTGGCGGCGATCGATCCAGCGGCCATCTGGTCCGCGGCGCCCCGGCCCGGCGCCGCACCAGGTGGCCGTCGTCGCGTCGGCGTACTCCGCAGCCGACAGTTATCCGGTGCGTCGTATGCCATGGAAATGAAACGGGTTGGGTCCATGCAGGGTATGGATCAAGCCTTGTGATGCAATCGGCTACCGAGGTCGTTTCCGAGGCGTTCGGAATCTATGAGGCGATGGATGGGTGCTACCAGCCCGGGCGCGATGCATCCGACAGTGGCGAGTATGCGTGTTTCGATGGGAGCGACGACGATTTCGTCGATGTCCTCCTGGACGGCCCGGATAACAGCGCGGGCGACTTGCTCGGGCGTGACCGTGCGCATTCCGGGTGGGAGTCGACTGCCGCTATCGGCGAACATCCCCGCATCTCGGACGAACCCGGGCTCGATGATGGACACGCCGATCTCGGCATCGCGAAGATCGTGCCGCAGGGCGAGGGCGAAGCCGCGAAGGCCGAATTTGGTGGCGTTGTAGAGGCTGACCCGCGGTGCGGGCAGCAGGCCGGCGACCGACCCCATGAAGACGATGTGTCCCGCGCCCCGCATGCGCATTCGCTCGGCGAGATCGCGGGCGAGCAGAATCGGCGCACGCAGATTGACATCGAGGACGCGGTCGAGATCGGCGGCGGCGAAGTCCAGTATGTGGCCTCCTGCCGGTAGACCGGCATTGGCGATGAGAACATCCACCGGCCCAGCCTGGGCGAGCAGGCGTGACAGTTCGTCTGGCTCCGATAGATCCGCGGGAATCACGGTCGCGTCGAGCTCGGCGGCGAGCGCGGCCAACGCTTCGGCGCGGCGGCCGGTCAGCACGAGATCACAGCCGTGGACGGCGAGTTCACGCGCTACCGCGTGCCCGAGACCGCCGGTGGCGCCGGTCAGCAGCACCGTGGCGGAATCCAGTTGCACAGGGGACATGATCGAGTCCTTCCGTGCCGTCGACGACATCGGCGATCGGCTTGATCGAATGGTTCAGCAACTGGGACCGGGTCGATAGGCGCGAAGGAAGGCTTGGACGCCTGCGGTCACGCTGGCGTCGATGTCCCCGGGTTCGGCATCTATGGCGCCCCAGAAGGTCCGGTTGTTGGCCTCACCCGCGGCTAGTAGAACGAAGTGGACGGCTGCGCGTTCGGGGTCGTCGAGTTCGAGCAGCCCCCGTGCGGCGAGCGCGGAGAACCTCCGGGCCAGCGCGGCATGGACCGGCCGAGGGCCGGTGTCGAGCCAGGCATCGAGTATCTCGCCCGGGATATGGTCTGCCTCGGCGCGGATTTGGCGGACGAGCGCGAAATGATCCTCGTCGCCACCGACGACGAAGGCGCGGCCGAGTGCGATCAGGTCCGCCTCGACATCCCCGACGTTGCCCAGATGGTGATCGATCGCAGCACATCGACTGGTACGGGCATGCGCGGCACTATCGACAATCACCGCGGTGAACAGCTGCTTCTTATCGGCGAAGTGCTTATAGATAGTGCGCGTCGACACCGCGGACTCGCCTGCGATGGCGTCGATGGAGGCGCGGGTGTAGCCGTCGCGGCAGAACACCGTACGTGCTCCCCGCAAGATGGAAGCCCGCTTATCCGGCCGCAAGGGGCGCACCACGGCCACATCGGGGCTCGTCATGACCGGCTCTGCGAGTTGCGGGCCATCGACTTCCAACCTGGCTGTCCACCGGCTGCGATCAGGTCTTCGGAGACGAACATCCTGTTCCTCCTGCTGTGTGGGGTGCCGCCGCATCGGGGGTGCTCGAGCTAGAGTACAACGATCACTTTACCCGCCCATTCGGCACAGCGCCAGAACGCCGCATTGTGAGAGCTCCTGTAGGACAGCCACTCCCGCGCATGATCAGATAACCGGCCGGAGCTCCGAAACCAGCTTGCGGACGTGTTCGTCGCGGCAATTCACATGGCTCGAGCTCTTTCGGGCGCGGGTCGGGTCTTCTGCACCCGCTGTCCGCGTTCGATCCACCATTCGGCGGTCAGCAGTGACAGCGTCCAACCGAGCCAAGTGCCGATGCCTGCGATCGTCTGCGTGAGTAGCTCCTCGTCGCCATGAAAGGTGCTGTTCAGCTGGGGACTCAGGATGAGCAGCAGCGCTACACCGAGTACCCGGTTGAGCATGATGGACAGGGTGAGCGCGAAGCTGCGGATCATCCAGCGGCGATGCTCGGCGAATCGGCGGCGCCGGGCCATGCGCCAGCCGGTGAGGGTGGTGATGAGCCACAACGTCGCAAGCATGACGTTGCTGACCCGGGCGACCGGACCGAAGGGGCTGGTCGCACCGATCACCAGTCCGGCGAGCCCTGCGGGTAGCACACCGGCGATGACGTACCAGCGACCCAACCGCCGATGTGAAACGGGATGCTTGCGCCGAAACCACGGCCAGACCTGGAATCCGCAAACGAGGATGGCGATCGACCCACACACTACGTGCACGACGAGCAGTGGGTAGTGCGGCGCGAATCCCGGGTCGGGGACCCGCGACCGGGTCGGATCCAGCGTCAGATATGGCGGCAGGGAGAAAGCGACGAAGGCGAACGTCAGTACCAGCAGCGGCCCCATCCAGGGGCGCTGCCACCATGATCGCCGATGTGGTTTCGGCGCAGGTGATTTCGGAGGACTAGTCGGTATTGCCATAGTGGACCACCCGTAGATCGCGAGGACGATACTATTGCGTAGTTTATACGCAATAGCGTAGTGCATACGCAATATGAAGGCGTGAGGAGCGAAGTGGCCGAGGAACTACCGCGCGTGGCGCGACTGCTGTGGTCGGGCACTGAACGTTCCGGCCGCGGCCGACGGCCGGCGTTGACCCTGGATCGCATCGTCGAGGCGGCCATCGCCATCGCGGACGCGGACGGGATCGGCGCGCTGTCGATGCAACGGGTCGCCACCGAACTCGGCTCGGCCACCATGTCGCTGTACCGGCATGTGCCGAGCAAGGACGACCTCGTCGCCCTCATGCTCGATACAGCCATGGCCGAACGGCTCGACCTGCCCATGGGTGACTGGCGGGCAGCTCTCGAACACTGGGCGCGCCGAACCCGTGAGATGTATCTACGCCACCCTTGGATATTGGCGGTCGGTGCGAGCAATCGCTGGATGGGCCCGAATGAGGCCGCATGGGGAGAGGCCGCGATGAGCGCTCTCCTCGATACCGCGCTGCCACCGGAGGCCATCGGCGATGTAGTCTTCTCCGTCAACGCTTTCGTCAGCGGTGTTGCGCGCCTGGAGATCGACCCGGCGCTGGGCCGCGGGGCAGCGGGGTACGTCGGCCCCATACTCGACCCGGAGATGGTCCAGCGCTACGGGCAGCCCGAGCGGTACCCGGCACTGATGGCCATTCTGACTGCAGGAGCAGGCGGCGACCCTGGTACGCGTGCCGTCGCCGGGGGCGTGTTCGAGTTCGGCCTCGGCAAGCTGCTCGACGGCATCGCCGCCTATCTGGCCTGATTCGAACACCGCGGACTCGCGCCAGGCGGTGATCATGGCCAGGCACACCCTCGGGTTGATTCAGATCGAGAACCTGGGTGACATCTGATTGCGAATTTCGATCACCCAGGTGCTCGTGGCGTGCGGGTCCCTCGTGGCGCCACCCGGTCGTATTTGTCGCGGCGAATCATTCTGGTGTGCGGTGCGGTTGGCCGGTCTGCCGCGTTCGGTGTCAATCGATCGGCAGCAGGCTCAGGATCGGGTCGTACGCCCAGTTCAGCATGCGCTCGGCGTCGTTCTTGGCGGCGACGTCGCTGTCGGGTGAGCTGTGCAGGACTACACCGATCAGCGGTATTCCCGCCCTGACCGTTTCGAACAGCAGGCAGGTTCCCGCCGCGTCGGTGTATCCGGTTTTGATGCCGATGGTGCCGGGATAGTCGCGCAGCAGCAGATTCGTGGTCTGCCAGAGGTGTGCCCGGTTGTTCGGGCCTGCGGGCAGGTGATAGCTCTTCGACCCGACGATCTCTCGGAACACTGGCGTGCTCATCGCGCGCAGGCCGAGGGCCACCAGGTCCGCTGGTGTGGAGTAGGTGGAGTGGTCGGTGGGGGCGGGCAGCCCGCTGGGGTCGGTGAAATGTGTCCCTGCCAAGCGCATGTGACGCGCGGTGTCGTTCATTCTGGCGAGGAAGCCGTCTTGGCCGGGCCCGTAGGCCTCGGCAAGGGTATAGGCGGCGTCGCAGCCGGACGGCAGCAGCATCGCGTACAGGAGTTGTCGCGCGGTGAGCACTTCACCGGGGACCAGGCCCGCGTTGCTTCCGTCGTACTTGGTGCAGTAGGCGATGATCTCCTGCGGCACGGTAATGCCCCGGTCGAGGTCGCCGGAGTTGATCACTACCAGTGCCGTCATCACCTTGGTGATACTGGCTATCGGGACCGGGATGTTCGGCTGTCGCGACCACAGCACCGTGCCGGTGATTCCCTCTGCCAGCGCTGCTCCCGACGCCTGCACTGCCTCCGGCTCAGGGGTCGGCCAGGGTAATTGAATATGGGTCTCGCTCGCGGCAGGCGCGGGCGCGACTCCATGACCGGCTACCACGACCAGCGCTCCGGCGACAGTGGCCTGCAACAATCTAGCAAATGTGCGCATAGCCGCATTCTGCCGTGTGTCTCAGCCGATCAGCGGGATTTCACCGTCTGCATTATGGGCGTTGCTCCAGTACAGCATGCAGTTAGCTAATCAAGGATGCTCTGCGCCCGGCACCTCTCGCGGCGACCGCTCGCCCAGCGGCATCACCGGATCGAACGACGAGTTCGTGTCTCGGGGTGCCTCGATGTGGACCGGCCCGATCTCGGTCAGCACCGAGGTGATCAGGGCTCAGCCGAATCCAGCGGCGGTGACGGCAGGATCGATTTCGATGACGCAACCTGCACGATGTTCATCGGTTGCGGCGTGATCATCACGTCCGATCGGAGAATTCCGCCCGGAAAGCTGTACGCCGCTGCCGGGTACAAGTGATCAGCGATGCTCAGTATCCTTTGGAACGGAGGAACCCGGCTATTGTGACGACGGCCTGGGGGTTGCGTGGACTTTCGACCAACGCGGCGTAGGGCAACGCGATGATGTTGTTCTCGCGGACAGCCGCTGTTCCGGCCATCAGCGGATGGGCGCGCAATTGCTCGATCTTCGCTTGCACCGAGTTCTCCGGGCCCGCGCCGTAGTCGACGATCACGATCGCCTGCGGATCCCGCTGTGCCGCGGCCTCCCACGAGGTCGTGGTCCACGAATCGTTCAAATCGTCGAAGATATTGGCGCCACCCGCTTCGCGGATGATCTGCGACGGTGCGGCGGTACGGCCCGAGGTGAACGGTTCCGGTGTCGCGCTGTCGAACAGGAAGACCCGGACCGGTTGCTGTCCGGCCGGTGCACTGTCGGCGGCTACGGCGACCTGTTCCTGGTATCGGGAGACCAGTTCGCCCGCCTTCTCGCGCACATCGAAGATCTCGCCCAGGTTGGTCAGGTCTGTGTACAGGGCGTCGAGCGGTTCCATAACCCCGCGGCGATTCGTTCCGGGCTGTCGGCATGCCTCGGTCAACTGGTACGGCACCGCCCCGATCGACCGCACCCATCCCGGGGTCATACCCGTGGACTCCTTGAATCCGTAGTTCCAGCCGGCGAAGACGAAATCGGGGGCGGCGGCCTGGACGACTTCGCGGGTGAAGGCGTCACCGAGCGGCGGCACGCGTTCGAAGTCGGCCTGCCACGGTGAGGTGGCGATGTCGCGTTCCTTACCGGGGTAGCTGGTGTAGCCGACCAGCCGATCGGCCAAACCGAGGGCCAACATCATCTCGGTGATCCCCGTGTCGTTGGTGATCACCCGCTCGGGGACACCGTCGACGGTGAGCGGAGCGCCGCAGTTGGTGACCGTCACCGACTCGCCGCTCACGTTCCTCGGGGCCTGCTGCACCTCGGCGCCGCAAGCTGCCGTGACGAGTACGCACGCGACAGCAATTGCCGTGATCACCGGGGATGACCTCATCTATCGTTCCTTCTGGTCGAAGATGATCTGCGGGACGCCCAGCCGGGGGTGGCTGACGATATGGCCGCCGATCGAGAACCAACGGGTGATCACCTCGGTGGTGATCACCTCGTTCGGGGGGCCCGAACACACGAGCCGGCCCGCGTGCAGGACGAAGATCCGGTCGCAGTGCTGGGCGGCCAGATTGAGGTCGTGCAGCGCCGCCACCACGGTGATGCCCAGATCTCGCGCCGCGGACAGAACGCTGTACTGGTGATGGACATCGAGGTGATTGGTCGGCTCGTCCAGGACCAGAACGCGCGGCTGCTGGGCAAGCGCCCGCGCGATCAGAACACGCTGGCGCTCACCGCCCGACAGCGACAGGAATCCGCGCGACGCGAGATGCCCGATATCGGCCGTCGCCATCGCCGCGGAACAGATCCCCCGGTCGCGTCGGTGCGTGCCCCGCAGCAGCGCGGTATGCGGTAGTCGTCCGGTGGCGACGACCTCGGCGGCGGTGAAGTCGAACGGAGTAGTCGTATCCTGGGTGAGCGCCGCTACCTGACGGGCGTTCTCGCGCATGCTGATCGCCGCGATATCCGTACGGCCGACCAGGACTCGTCCCGTCGTCGGCGACAGTGCGCGGTAGAGGCAACGCAGCAGGGTGGACTTACCGCTGCCGTTCGGGCCCACGATGCCGATGAACTCTCCTGGCGCGGCGGCCAAGGTCACCGCCTCGACGACCGTCGTGCCGTCGAACTCGACCGTGACATTCTCGTAGTCGACCCGCATCAGCCGTGCTCCACCAGTGCGCCGCGGCGTCGCATCAACAGAACGAACACGGGAACCCCCACCGCCGCGGTGATCGCGCCCAGGGGTAACTCCTGCGGTGGTAAGAGTGTCCGCGCCAACAGGTCCGCGGTCACCAGGAACACGGCGCCCAGTAGCGGTGTCACGATGGTGAGGCGCCGGTGGCCAGCGCCCACCAGCAGTCTGGCGATATGCGGAACCACCAGTCCGACGAAGCCGATCGCCCCGCAAACCGCAACGAAACATCCCGTCATCGCGGCGGAGACGACGAACAGGAGCAGCCGGAACCGGGAGGCGTTCATCCCGAGAGCGGCGCCGACCTCGTCTCCCATCGACAGTGCGTCGAGGTGTCGCGCGTACACGGCGATGACCGCCAGTCCGATCGCCGCAACCCCGGCGACCAGTGGCACCATTCGCCAGGTTGTCCCGGCCAGACTCCCGAGCAGCCAGAACATCACGGAACGGGCGGCATCCCCGTGCGGGGCAAGGAATACCAGCACCGTCGTCGCCGCGGAGAAGCCGTAGCCGAGGGCGGTACCGGTGAGCACCAGGCGCAGCGGCACCAGCCCAGAGGCCGAACGCGCCATCAGATAGACGAGCACCGTGGCGCCCAGCGCCCCGGCGAAGGCGGCGGTCGACAGCGCGTAGATACCGAGCGCGCCGAAGACCCCGAAGAGTACGACTGCGGTAGCGCCCACCGACGCACCCGAGGAGATCCCGAGGACGTATGGGTCGGCGAGCGCGTTGCGGACCATAGCCTGTACGAGCAGTCCGACCCCGCCGAGACCGGCTCCGACCAGGGCCGCCAAGAGTACGCGGGGCAGCCGGGAATCGACGACGATCCGATAGTTGGCGACGTCGGCGGCGACCACCGTCCCGCCGGTGAGTTCGGCCCAGAGGAACCAGACCGTGTCACGCCAGGGGATATGAGCCGCGCCCAGCGCCAGAGCGAGCACGCAGGCCACTGCCAGCGCCGTGATCAGGCTGGGGACCAGCACGGCGACCGACAGCCGGCGCCTCTCGACACTTCTCATCGGTCCAGCTCTACCCACACCGTCTCGAAATCGGATGTGCGCGGGCAGGCGAGCACCACAGGACCCATACCTCGTCAACCGCTCCCTCGGAGTCGACAGAAGGCCGCGCCATCGGCTCGGCCACGCGGGCAGGTCTTCGGGCTCGTGGACGTGACACCGGAACCTTCGGCCTCGCCTACTGGCGGTCGCTTCCCGGGCTCGGAGCCCAGTGCTGATGACCGCGGTCGTTTCCACATACCGCTGCGGGGCAGCTCCGGATTCCCACCGGATTCCCTCTTACGAGCCGCCCGTCCGGGGGACGAGCGGCAACCAGCGCTCGGTCACAGTAGCATTCGAGCCGCCCGCGGGACGCCGTCGCCTCGATTACCGGCCCGGAGCGCGCGCCGCGGGCGCTGGGCTGTGCATCCGAACTCCGGTCGGGTGCTCGGCTACCCGTGTCCGGTCGCTGCGCGCGAGAATGGCGGGCCGGTTCACGCGCTCGTAGCCCCTGCTGAGCCGGACCGCCGTGCCTGTTTTCGCCGCACGGCGGTGAGGTCCTGCGTCGGCGGGATCGGTGCTGGGGTCAGGAGCCCGGCTCATCCGTCGGCTCGAACCGGGCAACGAGCCAGACTCTTTTGGTTCTGCCCTCGGGATTCTGGAACTGCGGGATCACCTGCCCGGTCTGATCCAAGAAACCCGTGATCGACACCTTGTATTCGGTGTCGTCGATGTACACGATGTCGTTCTCGTGGACTACGGGCAGTTTGACCACGTCGGACACGTCGCCAGGCTGGTTGGCCGTCTCGTTATGGCGGAAACGCAGTGTGAAGGTGTGGTCGAACCCCTCGTCCTGGAAGTCCACCGTGACCTTCAGGTACACCCAGAACTGCGTGTGCTCGAGGTGGATTCGGCGGTTGTAGTGCGCGAAGATGCCGAGATTGAAATCCTTGCCGTCCAGGCGGGCATCGACGTCGGTGAGACCCGTGAAGTCATAACCGCTCTTCTCGCTGTCCTGCGCGCTGCCCCACCTGATGCTGGATCTGATGCCGCTGCTGGATGCGACGCCAGGTTTTCTCAGACCTTCGAACTGTGTCTCGTCGACGCTGACACGCGTCCATTCCCCTTTGGTGCTGACTTTGCCCACGACAGAAACCCTCCCTGGACCCGGATCTCACCGGATGATCTGTCTATCCAACGAGACTCCATCATCCCTCCACGGAGGCAACTTGTCATCGAAATCGTCTGCGAGTCAACGCTACTCGTCGGCAGGCAAGGCAACCGACCCGCAACGTCCCGTTGCCCGTCCGCCGGGCAACGGTCTGGACCCACATCCTGCGCTGCGACCGGTCCGGCCCTGATCGCGGTAGTCGGCGAGTCGGTCCGTCGTAACAACCTCGTGCAGGAAACCGAAAGTCGCCGGACCACGCTTGGAGCGATCTCCACCGAGAGGGATTCGAATGGCCTTCGGTCCTTACAGCGGCTCATGGAGCGGTTCGTTCAGTCCATCAGGTCATGGCGCGGCCTCGTGTGCAGGTCCTTTCAGCATCGGAACCGCCGCCGGCGCTCACGTAGCGATATACCGCGACTGACGCCCGTTGCGGTGGCGCGAACAAGACTCACGAGGTCGGCGAAAGCTGGTCAGATCGTGCGGGCGGAGGGCTCGGTACGGTCGCGGAATACCCGCGGGGCGCTGCTCCATGGTTTGGCCGGGCGTCTCCAGGCCTTGTTGCAGTGCGGGAGCGATGTCCTCATCCGCCTTGCGCGCGTAGGACAGGAAGACGTCTATGTCGGAGTTCATCCTCACCCTCCAGCACCGGAGCAAGCAGGCGCCGAGTACGCGGTACACAGCTGGTCGATCAGCAGCGGAACCGTGATCGGGATCTCGACGGCGCGCTGCGAAGTCAACTCATCCTTTCGATACAGCAGGATGGTGATGAAGCCATCCGATTCGTACAGCGCGATTCTTTGCGGATGCATGGTGGTGTCTATTGATTGGCGACTGGCCATGAGGCGGCGACCGGTCGCGATGTCGAAGATCTCGAAGGTCGAATCCTCGGCCACCACGACTGCGAGGGTGCCGTGATCGGCCAGGGCGAGGCCGACGATACGTTGCACTGTCACGGGAATAGTCGTCTGCTGTTGCCAGCCGCCGGAGGCGGACCGGTAGATGCGCAGCAGCCCCTCGCCTTCGGCGATTCCCGCGATCAGCGAGTCCGACACCGAGACGCGCGCGCCCGGCCTGCTGACCTCCACGGGTGCGGGCGTGGTGCGGACGTCGGAGGAATCGCCGTCCCATCCGGTGATCTGCAGTCGTCCTGCTTCGTCGCGCCAGAGGATGCGGCCGCGGTCGTCGTCGATGCCGTAGTCGACGACTCGGTCGGGCGGGATCGCGTCCACGAGTTTTCCGCTGTGGCAGTCGATCGTGCCACGTGGCCCCGCGGCTACCAGCAGCGCCTGTCGGGCCGACTTCTTGGATGTCTGGAAACCCGGAGCCGGAACGTACTTCGCAGGTCGCACGGCGCAGAAGTTGTCGGCGTCGCCGATTTTTCCGGTCTCGGTGATCAGGATCGCACGGGTTCCCGGCCCGAGGAAATCGGCGAGAATCTCCTTGCCCGCGGGGTGCACGGCGAGCACAGTGCCCGCCTTCTCGTCGCGCCAGTTCTGTACCTTGCCGTCGGGCCGCACTATCCGCACATGGTCGTATCCTTTGATCACGCGGAGCGCGCCCAGCGCGGTCGTCGTCTCGGGCAGGGGCATCTGCCGCATCCCCCAGGGTTGGTTGGAGGCGCCCTTACTCGAGAGCACTTCGATCGGCAACTCGGCTTGAACGACCGCGATTTTCGACTCGTCGGTGCTCAGCGCGAGCCCGTCGTATGCCGAGCTTTTTCGGAGAACAGTATTTCCGGCCGCGCCATCGCCGTGGGCGGAGAATCGGAGCCCCTCGTCGACGGAGACGACACCGCAGGCCAGACCGGAGGTGGCGAAACCGTTGAACCTGCGTGCGAGGCGGTTGGCGTCCACGGCCCAGACGGCCGTGGATTGCGTGCCGCCGGTGAGGTATACCTGTTCACCGTTCGCGCAGGCGCCGAGGACGGCATCTTCCCCGGCTCGGCCCGCGCTCTGGCTCCACCCTGAGGGCAGCGCCCGCCAGGTGTCGCGAGGCATGTCTTTGACCAGCGGCGGGTACGACACTTCGCCGGGCGGCCAGACAACCGAGGCGCCATCGCGGAATACGACGACGAAACCGTGCTCGACAGGCCGGATCCGTGTGGAGTGGAAGAACCGCTCCTCGCGCGCCCGGCTCTCGATGCGGACAGAACCGGGGGTGCCGGGCATGGACACCGTGCCGTCCGCCGCTACTTCGGCGAGTTCACCGGTGAGTCCGGACAGGGTGAGCCTTGGTGCGGAGTCGACCGCTTCCGGGCTCGCCCTCACTTCGGTGAGTTGGTATCCGTCCTGGTCGGGGCGCCCGAGGAGCCAGCGCCGATCGTCCGCGCGAACGGCGAAACCGCCCGAGTTGTCCAGCACATCAACCGTGCGCACCGGCTGATCGCCGAGCCGATGCACGCCGTCGGCGCGCACTACGGCGATGCCGCCCGCACCAGCGACGACGGCCGCCGGATCCTCGGGCCGTACGGCGACGCTGGGCATGCCCGCCAGTTCGGTCGTTTCGCCCCCATGGTTGGCGAAATACGAAATGCCTTGCGATCCGCCCTTCTCCTGCGTGGTGACGAGGAGGCCACCGGCGAACGTGTGCAGTGTGCACGACCAGGAATGCGACCAGGTGGGGTCCAGCCTTCGGGCCTCCCGGGTGGCCAACGAGATGATCAGTGGACCCGCGTCGCTACAACCGGCGGCCCAGCGGGATCCGACCGAGGCGATCCCACTGAGGTTCGGTACACGCAGCCGCGTCGCGAACAGTTGCCGCCCGGTCTCCAGGTCCCACTGGACCAGATACGAATCGTCGTCGTCCGGAGCATGCCCCCAGGCGAAAAGGTGCGAACCGTCGTGTGAGAAGGCGACACCCGTGCCGGGATAGCCGGCGTCCGCACGCGGGAACTCGAACGCGTGCTGCAGTACGGCACTGGAATCCGCGACGGCGAGCAATGCGGCTCGGACGCTGGTGCTCGAGGAGAGTTGCGCGGCTTCGACGCCCAGCCGGATGCCGCGTGCTGCGGAGTCCCCGGCGGCGAGCAGCGCTTGCGCCGCGTTCGCTTCTGCTCTGGCCTGCACGGCCTCTCGGTCCGCGCGCGCACGATTGCTCTCGGAGCTACGCCAATTGGAGAACGCCATGGTGGCCGCGACGAGCGCCATCACCAGCAGAATACTCAGCGCCGACACGATCGCCCTCGTCTGTCGCTGGCGGCGCTGCTGGAAGTTCGCCTCGGCGAGCAGCAGGTCCTCGGGACGTATCCCCGCGATCGGTGCGTACAAGCCCACCAGCGCGGTCTCGTCGGTTCCCGTCAGAGAACTCTGCAATTCGACCCACTTCTGCTCCTCGGGGAACCGCTTCGCCAGCGCCGACGGCAGGAATCGTGGTTCGGCGAAATCGTTGCGCGCGTCATCCCACTTCAGATCTACCGACGGGTCGTGCCGCACGAGGAACAGGCGGGACACGTCGCCCCCGTTGTCCAGCCAATGCCGGATCTCGAGATCCACCCACGGAGACTTGTAAGTGTCCGGACCGAGTAGGACGATCAGGCAGCGGGAATTCTTCAGCGCGTTCTTGATCTCCCCGCTGAGCTTGCCCGCGATGAGGGACTGGGTGTCCAAGAACAAAGAAATGAGATCGCCGTCGGGACGATGCCGTTTCGACAAGGCGACGAGCGCGCGCTGCAACTGGTGCGCGGCCTTGCTCGAGGTCTGCGCTCGATAGGAGATGAACGCGTCGAACCGCGGTCGTGATTCGTCTGTCGGCGTGGGCGTTTCGTTCAGCACGACAGACGCCCGGAGGTGGCGGCCAGCACCGCGGACTTGGGGAACTCTTTACGGACGCCGCCGGAGACCACGACAACCGACCGCTTGTCGTCGGCGCCCGTGTAGCCGATCGTGTCGCCGCACGTCGGTCCGATCACCTGCGACGCGCGGTCGGATTCGGCGAGTGCGTCTGCGAACGTTTGGGTCCGGACGTCGTACGTACGGATCCAGGACTGCGGTGCCGGATCGCACGTCTCGTCGCGCGGTGGTGCGTGCACCTGGCCGGTGACCACGACCTTGCCGTCGGCCCAGCGCAGACTGTCGATGTAGAACCACGGATCGGACAACGTGCCCGAGGACGTCATGCGGGCCAATGGGCGATCGGGGTAGGTGTCCAGTTCGCGCATCTCCGCGAGATCGACCACGCGAAGATGGGCGATGGTGATACAGGCTCCGCCGGATCCGCCCGCGGTGAGCGCCAGATAGCGCTGGTCGGGCGAGACCTCGGCGTCGAAGGTTTTTCCGTCGATCATCAAGTAGCTCAGCAACTGCCCGGCGCGGGAATATCGCGCGACGACCTGAGGTCCCCGGCGCGCACCGCCGAGCCGTGAGGCGTAGGTCAGGTAGATGTGCTCGTCCGTCGCCGCCAGCACGTCCGGCGGCCGGGAGTCCTCGTCGGTGCGTATGCCGAGCCAGCGTTCGTTCAGTCGAGTCGACGGTGTGGAACGGATCTCGCCGAGGCTGCCGTCGAATTCGACCAGGTCGAAGCCGTCCCCGGCCCGGTAGTTCGCTCGCGCGGTGATCGCGATGTCGCCCGCGAGCGCGACGCCGCGGCAGTCCATGCAGGGTGCGGTACGGCGCTCACCCGTTGCGTCGACGATGCCGATCACGTTGCCGAACACCACGAACGCAGTGCCGCGGTCGCGCCAGGCGGCAGCTGCGCCGTTCCAGTTCCCGTCTTTGGGAGCGAAAGACGTCAATGTCCGAGCGCCGATGCCATCGGTGATGGCGAGACCGGAATCGGTGCTGAGAATCGCGAAGCCTTGGCCTGCGCTGGTCGCCGTGCCGAAGTTGCGGTGGCTGCCGCAGGCGGGTAGCACCGCCACCATAACGAGTATCACGAACAGCGGCCGCAGCGAAACGCGAAGAAAAGAACGCACTCCCGCCCCCATCGGTGTCGAAGTGATCGCGGCCGACGCCGCCGCGACTCGATCACCGAATGATTGCACGAAAGACGTTGCAGCAGCGATGAGTCGCGTCATTCGGGCTGAACAAGACCCGGTACCCGTTTCGGACCCGATTCTTGTCTGTCCCGGAATACGTCACGGATGGTTCGAGAGTGGATTCACCATCACGAGGTGGCTCAAAGGGTGGGAAGCGGATTCCGAATTCTGGTTGCGAAGTTCTGTCCAAGAGCCCCGAACTGTCGACGATTTCTACCGGGCGACGAGATCACTTCGTCGATCGTGGTGCCGCTCAGGTATCGAGATCGGCGGCCACCAGTGCGGCGACCTTGTCCAGCGCGGCTTGGTCGTCGCTGGTGATCACGACCGGGGTGCCCTGTGTGGCGCCGAGGGTCATGATCATCAGCGCCGATCCCGCGTCGACCGGATCGCCGCCGGCGAGCGAGAGGGTGACGGGAACGCCCGCGGCTTGGACAGCTTCGGCGATGATGTTGGCGGGACGGGCGTGCAGGCCGATGGACGAGCCGACCTCGACGGTTGTTTGCAGCATGGCGGGGACTCCTTCTCTGGGAACGATTATCCAGCGGTAACGGTGGAGGGGGACGGAGACGGTACGGCGGTCCGCGTGCGGACCAGTTCTTTGGCGACCGTGACGCAGACCGCGCCGATGAGCGTGCCCGCGGCGAGGGCGGTGAGGAACCACAGGATGTGCCCCACCGCGAAGAAGACGAAAATGCCGCCGTGCGGTGCGCTGAGCGTGGTTCCGGTGGCCATGATCAGCGCCCCGGTGACGGCGCCTCCCGTCATCATGGAAGGTATGACCCGCAGCGGGTCGGCGGCCGCGAACGGAATAGCGCCCTCGGAGATGAACGACGCCCCCAGCAGCCACGCGGCTTTGCCGTTTTCGCGTTCGGCGGTGGTGAACAGCCGGGGTCTGATCGTGGTGGCCAGCGCCATGGCCAGCGGCGGCACCATGCCCGCGGCCATCACCGCGGCCATGATGCGCAGTGACGCGATATCGGTGACGGCCAGTCCGGCGACGGCGAAGGAATAAGCGGCCTTGTTGACCGGTCCGCCGAGATCGAAGCACATCATCAGGCCGAGCATGACTCCGAGCGTGATCGCGGACGTGCCGGACAGCCCGTTGAGCCAGCTGGTGAGTCCGCTGGTCACCGCGGCGAGCGGCTTGCCGAGCACGATGAACATGGCCGCGCCGACGATCAGTGACGCGAACAGCGGGATCACCACCACCGGCATCAGACCCCTGGCCCACTGCGGGACCGCGAAGCGCGCGATCCACAGCGCCGCGAACCCGGCGATCAGTCCGCCGACCAAACCGCCGAGGAATCCGGCCCCGACGAACACCGCGACGGCTCCCGCGGTGAATCCCGGTGCGAGGCCGGGGCGGTCGGCGATGGCGAAGGCGATGTAGCCCGACAGCGCGGGCACCAGGAAGCCGAATGCGAGAGAGCCGAGTTGGAACATCACCGCGCCGAGATAGGTGGCCAGTCCGCCATCGGGCAACGCCATCAGCGAGTTGTCCAGCACTATGGTCTTGGCGTTGTCGGCGATCTCGTAGCCTCCGAGCAGGAAGCCGAGCGCGATGAGCAGGCCGCCCGCCGCGACGAACGGGATCATGTAGCTGACGCCGGTCAGCAGGATTTGGCGCAGGCGGGTGCCCCAGCCGAGGGTTTCGGATCTCGCTGCGGAGAAAGGCTTTTCGTCGGGTGCGCGGCCGGTGACGGTGGCTGCACCGGGATCGTCCGCGGCACGCAGCGCATCGGCGATCATCGCATCCGGCTCGTTGATCGCCCGTTTGACCCCCGAAGCCACGACGGGCTTGCCCGCGAACCGGTCGCGCCCGCGCACGCCGACGTCGGTGGCGAAGACCACCGCGGCGGCGGCCGCGATGACTGCCTCGCCGAGGGGAGTGCTGCCGCTGGACCCCTGTGTTTCCACGTGCACGGTGACACCGGCGCGTTCGCCCGCGGCGACCAGGGCATCGGCGGCCATGTAGGTGTGCGCGATTCCGGTCGGGCAGGCGGTGACCGCCACGATGGTGCGCCCGGCAGCCGGTTTCTCATGCCCGGGTGCCACGCCCGCACTCGCGTTCTCCGCGGCGGTGCTGCTGCGCGAGGTGGTAGTGGTAGCGGGAGCTTCGAGGACACCCTCGACCAGGGCCACGATGTCTGCGGGCGTCGCCGCCGCACGCAGGTCAGCGACGAACTCCGGCTTCACCAGCGCACGCGCCAGGCTGGACAGCAGTTTCATGTGCTCGGCCCCCGCGCCTTCCGGCGCGGCGATCAGGAAGACGAGGTCGGCGGGACCGTCCGGGGCGCCGAAATCGACTCGCGGGGCGAGCCGGGCGAACGCGAGAGAAGCTTCGGTGACGGTCGCGGCGCGGCAGTGCGGAATCGCGATCCCACCGGGAAGTCCGGTCGCGGACTGGGCTTCCCGGGCGAGCGCCGCGTCGCGCAGTGCCGCGGCGTCTCGCGCACGGCCGGTTCCGGCCAAGCGCTCGGCGAGTGCGGCGATCACCGTCTCCTTGGCGGCGCCGAGATCGGCGTCGAGGGTGATCAGATCCTCGGAGATGATCGAGTCGGCCACCATGGCCTCCTTCAGGTGTTGTGCAGGGCGTCCAGCGCCGTGACGCAGACGGCGGCGAGGTCGATGTCGTGTGGCCCGGGTACGCCGGTGCCGGGAAGTGCGGCGGCGGCGCTGCCGTAGGCGACTGCGCGGCGCAACCGTTCGGTGGGCCCGGCGCCGTCCGAGTCGGCGAGCAGGTAGCCGGCCAAGGCCGAATCCCCCGCACCGACCGTGCTGCGCGGTGTCACGCTCGGCGCGGGCGCGTACCAGGCGCCGCCGGGGGTGACCAAGACGGCGCCCGCCTTGCCGAGCGTCGCGAGGACCGTCTCGACGCCCCGCTCGACCAGCGTCGCGGCGGCGCGTGCGGCGGCCACCGGATCCTCCAGTTCGGCGGGGTCGGCACCGGTGAGCTGACCGAGTTCCTCGGTGTTCGGTTTCAGCAACCTCGGCGGGTGGGAGCCGAAGGTGGCGGCGACCGCCCGCAGCGGCGCATCCGAGGCGTCGAGCGCCACCGGAATGCCGCGCAGCCGCCGGAGCAATGCGACGTACCAGTCGGGGGGCACTCCCGGAGGCAGCGAGCCCGACAGCACCACCCAGGACGCGGCATGGGCGAGGTCCTCGAGCGTCTCGGCAAGGGCAGCAGCGCAGGCAGTGGTCAGCGGGGGACCGGGTTCGTTGATCTTCGTCGTGGTCCCATCGGTTTCCGCGATCGTGAGATTGGTCCGCGCCGTCCCGGGCATCGGAACAGCCCGGTAGGCGATGCCCGCGTCGCTCAGCTGCCGCAGCAGCGGATCTCCGGTGTTGCCGGGCAGCACGGCCACGGTCGCGCGGCCCGCCGCGGCGACCACTCTCGACACGTTGACGCCCTTACCGCCGGGATGCGAGCTCACGGTGGCGGCGCGGTGCACCGCGCCCCGGCGCAACGCCTCGGTGAGGGTTACGGTGCGGTCGATGCTGGGGTTGGCGGTCAGCGTGACGATCATGCCGTGACCACCTCGAGGCCGGAGGCGCTGAGCTCGCTGCGCACCGAATCCGGCACGCCGGTGTCGGTGACCAGGGCGTCGACGTCCTCGACCTCCGCGAATCGCACCAGATCCTCGCGGCCGACCTTGGTGGAGTCGGCGACCACGACGACGCGGTGCGCGCTGGCCACCATGGCTCGCTTGACCGCGGCCTCATCGATGTCCGGGGTGGACAGGCCGTGCGAGGTGGTGAGCGCGTTGGTCCCGAGAAAGCAGACATCGACCCGCAGTTCGGCGAGCATGCGCTGGGTCTCCGGGCCGACGGCGGCCTGGGTGACGCCGCGGACGCGTCCGCCGAGCAGGTGCAACCGCACCGCGGCGTGCCCGCTGAGGCGGGCCGCGATCGGCACCGAATTGGTGACCGCTACCAGCTCGCGGTCGGTCGGCAGCAGTGCGGCGATCCGCGCGGTGGTGGTGCCCGCGTCGAACAGGACACTGCCACCGGTGGGCGGCAGGAATTCCAACGCCGCTTTGGCGATGCGGTCTTTCTCCGCCGCGCGGCTGTGCTCGCGTTCGCCGGTGCCGAGCTCGATCGCGGTCAGCGCCGCGGCAGGCACCGCGCCGCCGTGCACACGCCTGACCAAGCCCATCCGGTCCAGGACCGCGAGATCGCGCCGGACTGTCTCGGTCGTGACGCCGTATTGATCGGACAGCTCGGTGACCGACACGCGCCCTCGTTGCCCGACCAGCGTCGCGATCGCCTGCTGCCGTTCCTCGGCGTACATCCGACCTCCCGGTTCGATGTTTGTTTATGTTGTTTTATATCTGAATGTGTTGCTTTGTCAATCGCATGGCGTAGTCTGGATCACATCGAAGATCGGATGGGCAGGGAATCGGGCTCGCCGGTTCAGGTGTGGAGGTAGGCGACGGATGACGGGATCTTTGCAGGTAGAAATGGAATCGTTAGTACTGTGCGGCACACCGGCGGTCTCCGGGGTAGCATGTGCGCCCGCTGTCCGGCCGGGTGCCCGTCTACGCGTTGCGGAGTCGACTGATTCGATTCCCGAGCCCGGTCGGGCATCCGAGCAAGCGGCGTTCCTGGCGGCAGCGGCCACGGTCGCGGACCGTTTGCGGGGACGAGCGGCCCGGGCCGGCGGCGCCGCCGCGGAAGTCCTCGCCGCGAACGCCGCGATGGCCACCGACCGCGGCTGGCTCGGTGTGGCGCAGAAGCTGATCGCGGCCGGCACACCGGCGCGTGCGGCGGCGGTCGCGGCCACCGACCAGTTCGCCGAGATGTTCATCAAGCTCGGCGGGCTGATGGCCGAACGCGTGACAGATCTCCGGGACGTCTGCGATCGGGTCGTCGCCGAACTGGCCGGCGCGCCCGAACCAGGCATCCCGGTGCCGCCAGAGCCCTCGATCCTGCTCGCCGACGACCTCGCGCCCGCGGATGCGGCGGGCCTCGACCCCTCGCTCATCATCGGCTTGGCGACGTCATTCGGCGGGCCTACCAGCCACACGGCGATCATCGCGCGGCAACTCGGCATTCCTTGTGTCGTCGCGGTGGCCGGTCTCGACGCAATCGCGGCGGGTACGCCCGTCCTGCTGGACGGCTCGTCCGGGCGCGTAGTCATCGATCCCGATCCCGAGGTTGCGGCACGCGCGGTCGAGCGGTTCCGTGCCCGGACGGCCCGAGACGCCGCCTGGACCGGGCCGGGCGCAACCGCGGACGGTCACCGGGTGGAAGTACTGGTCAACGTCCAAGATGGCCCAGGCGCGCAGGCCGCGCGCCGAACACCGGCCGAAGGCGTCGGCCTGTTCCGCACCGAATTGTGCTTCCTGGACCGCGAAACCGAGCCCGCGGTAGCAGAGCAAGAGCGCATCTACCGCGAGGTGTTCGACGCGTACGCCGGCGCCAAGGTGGTGATCCGGACCCTGGACGCCGGATCGGACAAGCCGCTACGATTCGCCGACCATGCCGACGAGGCCAATCCCGCGCTCGGGGTACGGGGTATCCGCATTGCCGCGCGCGACGCCGGAATCCTCGACCGGCAACTCGACGCGATCTCGCAAGCCGCCGCCGGCCGTTCGCCGGTGCCCTGGGTGATGGCGCCGATGATCTCGACCGCGGCCGAAGCGGAATCCTTCGCCGAGAAGGTGCGCGGCCGGGGGCTGATCCCCGGCGCGATGATCGAGGTGCCCGCCGCCGCGCTCACGGCGGAGGCGATTCTGCGCCACGTCGATTTCCTCTCCGTCGGCACCAATGACCTCGCGCAATACACAATGGCGGCCGACCGGATGTCTCCCGCACTGGCCGCCCTCACCGATCCGTGGCAACCGGCGGTGCTGGCTCTCGTCGCGCGCACGGCGGCTGCGGGTCAGCGCCTCGGCAAGCCCGTAGGGGTGTGCGGTGAAGCCGCGGCGGATCCGGCCTTGGCATGCGTGCTGGTCGGCTTCGGCGTCGGATCGCTGTCCATGGCAGCGGGCGCGGTCGCCGCGGTGGGCGCGGGCCTGGCCGAGGTGACCCGTGAGCAGTGCGAGCGCGCCGCGACCGCCGCGCTGGCGGCTTCCGACCCGGCCGCTGCTCGTGCGGCCGTGCGAGCGTTCCTCGGCTGGGCGCCCGGCGCCTGACGATCGAAGATTCCGACCGTTCACGACCGGACGTCACGAACTGCAGCTCTGATAGCGCGACGGAGTCCGTCACGCCAGTGGGGTAGGGGCGTAAGGCCGCTTCCGATCCACGATGCGTTCGACAGAACGGCATTCCGCGGCCGGGTTGCGGCATCTCGGAATTCCGATGTCCGGCAAGGCCGCAACAGATCCGCATCGAGTCCCGCCGCTTCGACGACCGCACGAGCGAATCGGTATTTGGATGCGGCGCCGCCTCCGGTCGCGTGGAGCAGGTGCGGTGGATTCGGGTGCGCGACGAGGTCGAACAGTGCGGACACGAGATCGTCGACGTAGGTGGGGGACGCGATCTGGTCGGTGACGACCGCGACGCGCTCGCCTCGGGAGCATCTCCGCACGAGTGCGGCCGGGAAATCCCGATCGGTCCCCGAGTACAGCCACATGGTGCGGACGATCCGCACATCGGGCAACGCTGCTCGGGCGGCCTCCTCACCTGCCAACTTGGATCTTCCGTACACGCTCGACGGGACGGTCGGCGACCAGGTTTCCCATGGACTCGACGCCGCCCCGTCGAAGACGTAGGCGGTCGAGATGTGCAGTAGTCGCGCTCCACTCTTCGCGCAGGCTCGGGCCAGCAGTCCCGGGCCGACCGCGTTGACCGCGAACGCTTTATCGGCTTCGATCTCGGCGGCGTCTACGCCGGTGTAGGCCGCGCAGTTGATGACGACATCGCCGGGGCCGACGGTGTCGTTCACCGCTGTTGCGTCGGTGATGTCGAGTTCTTTCGATCCGAACCCGAGCACCTGTCGATCAGCGCGACGAAACGGGCTCGTCGCCCTTGTTATCCCACTGCCGAGCAGTCCGTCGGCACCGGTGACCACCAACCTGTTCACCGCTTGTCCTCGCGGGAGATCGGCACGAGCCGGACCGGGGAGTCTCGGTAGCCCGAAACGTACTCTCGGATCGAGGCGACCATGTAGTCGGTCATCTCGTCGGTTATTCCGGGGTACACGCCTATCCAGAAGGTGTTGTCGGCGACGTAGTCGCTGGCCGCCAAGCTGCCGGATATTCGGCACTCGATGTTCGAGTACGCCGGATGGCGGAGGAGATTTCCGGCGAAGAGGCCACGGGTCGCGATTTTGCGGTGTTCGAGGAAGTTGACGATGTCGATGCGGCCGAAAGGCGCGTCCGGCAGCACCGTGAGGGCGAATCCGAACCAGCTCGGATCGCTACCGAGGGTCGGTTCCGGCAGGCGGAGATGGTCGATCCCATCCAGGCCTTCGCGAAGCCGACGCCAGTTGTGACGCCGACGGGAGCAGAAATCGTCCAGTCTGGCCAGCTGGGAGAGCCCGAGCGCAGCCTGGATATCTGTTGTCTTCAGGTTGTAGCCGATATGCGAATAGATGTACTTGTGGTCGTATCCGTAGGGAAGGCAGCCCAGCTGCTGGGTGAACCTCTTCCCGCATCTGTTGCTTTCGCCCGGCTCACACCAGCAGTCGCGTCCCCAATCGCGCAGAGACTTCACGACGCGTGCTGTGGTCAGGTCGTTGGTCAGCACACATCCGCCCTCACCTGTGGTCAAATGATGTGCCGGGTAGAAGCTGACGGTGGCCAGATCGCCGAAGGTGCCGGTAACTCGTGACCGGTATGTCGAGCCGACTGCATCGCAATTGTCTTCGATCAGGAACATGCCGTGCTCCGCGCACAACGCGGAGATCTCCGCCACCGCAAACGGGTTACCGAGTGTGTGTGCCAGTACCACGGCACGGGTTCTCGGGCCGATTGCCTCCTCCACGGCCTCAGGTGTCGTGTTGTATGTGGCGGGATCGATATCCACGAATACCGGTTTCAACCCGTTTTGCAGGATCGGGTTCACTGTCGTCGGGAAGCCGGCGGCAGCCGTGATCACCTCATCCCCGGGGCACAGCCGGGAGTCGCCCAGTTCCGGGGCGGTCAATGCGGTGACCGCGAGCAGGTTCGCCGAAGAGCCGGAGTTGGTGAGTCGCGCCTTGCGGAGACCCATTTTTCTGGCGAATTCTCTTTCGAATCGATGTGCCAGGATTCCCGCCGCGATACGCATATCCAGCGCGGCCTCGAGGACGGCGACCCTGTCGTCGTCGTCGAGGCAGGCGCCGGATGATTGGATCTCGGTGACGCCCGCGACGAAGTGATTCTCGGTCTGCGAATTGTGGAACCGTCGGATAATCGTGATCAGATCGTCTCTATCGTTCACTCTATTTCTCCCGGTGCGAGAAGCCTGGAACGAGGTCTCTGAGGTCTTCGGTAAATGCGGATTGCGGCGGCAGTGCCCACATATGCCGCTTGAGCGCTCGCGCGGCCTGCTGGTAGGTGGGGTCGTCGAGGATTCGCCGGCAGGCAGTGAGAACATCGGAGGCGGTGACGGTCATGGGATCGAGGTGGATGCCGGTGCCGAGGATTTCGCAGCGTCGTGCATTTCCGGGATGATCGGCGAAGAAGGGAAGTACCAGCTGCGGGACTCCGTAGGTTATCGTGTCGCGCATCGAATTCAATCCACCGTGTGTGATGAACAGGTCCACATTCGCCAATACGAGGGACTGCGGGACGTACGGCAGGACATGGATGTGTGCTGGTAGCGATCGGAATCTGTCCTGATACAGCGACAGCAGCGAGACGACCGCGGTACACCGGAGCTCGGCCAAAGCCGCGAAGACCTCCCCGTAGATCTCGGTCATTCGATCCCTGAACCGCGGTGAGAAGGGGCCGATCGATCCTAGCGAGAGGTAAACGATCGGCCTATCGCCAGGCATCGAGGTGAACACCTCCGGGAGCAGTTGATCATTGTGCCGTACCGGTGGTTCGTGCCGGTAACGGACCAATGGGGTGTCGAGATCGGCGTTATTGAATTCTCTCGGCGTCAGGGAGACCGTGAGATGTCGCAGGATTCCTGGCGTCGGCGGTTCTTCCGGAAGCCCGAGTTTGGCCCGTTGCGTGGTCAAAGCGGGTCGGATCAGGTCTTCGTGGAGGTTTCGCACAAGCTGCAGCGGGCCGATGTCCACCGTGACGTGGGGTATTTCGAGCACCTCCGCGGCCAGGTAACCGCCGAACTCCGAGCACTCGTGCAAGACGACATCAGGCCGCCACCGTTGGGACAGGTCCAGTACGTCTTCCGCGACACGCAAGGCGATACGGTCACCGAGGAACTCCGTCATGTACATCCGGTCGAACGCGTCTATGTCCCGGTCGAGCAGACACCCGAAAATCGCTGCATCGAACTCGCGGTCGGCCCACCGTATTCCCACGTCTACGGTATCGACGCCGTAGTTGCTGTGCAGCCAGGCCGCCCACTTCTGGGGTGCCGCAACGCGGACATCGTGGCCGTGCCTGCTCAGCGCGTCGGCCAGTGTGACCAGCCCCCGAAAGTGGGATTCGAACTGGTTGACGGTCACCAGCACGCGCATGCGATCTGCCCGCGAGAAAGCCATGTCCGCAGCGTGACACATTGGGGCTCAACGACGTACGCGTTTCCACGGAACTGGATCAGCGACGGTTTCCGCTCGGATGGTGCCTTCTTCCCACTGCGGCGGCTCCACGTCAGCATCAGCACCAAGACAGCCGGGGCAGGGAAGGGGCGGGGTCCATCTCGGTGTCGTCGGTGCGCAACTCACGCAACACGACGCCGACCGGCTCGGGCTGCATCATCAATCCCTCGGTCTCGGCGGCCCAGTGTGAACATGTTGCGCCGCTACCGAATTCCAGGGGTCGCCGGGTGCGGGCCGACGCAGGCGAGGATGAAGCAGCCCGGTGGCCAATTCGCGAGCGGCGTGGACATGGGCTTGCCCAGGCAGGATAGCGGGTTGCAGCCCGGGTAGGCCATCGGGCCGATACCGAGCGCGGCGAGGGTCGCGTCCGGATTCGACATCATCGGATCCGACAGTTGGGTATTCGCCTGCTGTTCGTAGGGTGCCGCGGCGGGTATGCGGGGTTGCCGGAAGGCGGAGCCGACGGCACGCAGGACGTCGTGCGGGAAACTCAACGCGCTGCCCGGAACCGTGACGCCGGTCCAGCTGACCATCAATCCGAGGCTCGGCACGACGAAGTTGTCCTGGCGCATCATCCCCGACATCTGCATCGCATCCGGCGGCAGACCAGGAAAGTAATTGGCGCAGTCCGGCCCGTTCACGACGAACAGGAAGCCGTAGCAGGGGTTCGTCGGGGTGGGCCGGCCGGCCTGCGCGAGATAATCTCCCGAAATGATTTGATGACCGCCCCACTGGCCGCGATTGGTGAGCAGGAGGCCGAGCTTGGCGAAATCGTCCGGTGGCAGCAGGAGATGCGCGTAGCCATAGGTGTTTCCGCTACGGTCACGCCCCCAGAAGTAGTCGGTCGGCGGAATGCCCAACGGATCGAACAGTTTTCGCTGAGCGTAGGTCTGGAAGTCCTCGCCGACCGCACGTTGGATGACGTATACGAGCAGATCGACAGCGCGCTGACTGTAGCGCCACTCGGTGCCCTGCTGTTGATCGATCGGCATCGCCAACGCCTGCGCGACCACATTCGGGTCGATTTGCGCCAGCCCGGTGATGCCCTCGGAGGCCACCGCCACCCGCATGCCGCTGGATTCGATGAGCAGATTCCGCACCGTGATCGCGCGATGTCCGGCATCACCGAGCTCGGGCGGCAGATAGGCGCCGATCGGGTCATCGAGCCGCAGCCGCTGCTCGTCCACCGCGATCCCGGCCACCATCGAAACCACACTCTTGGTGCTGCTCCATAGATTCCACGGCACACCGGCGGCCCGTGCGTTGTCGGGACCGGTCGCGATCAGGCAATTGTTCCGGAAGATCTGCAGCGTCGTGCGCGTCGAATCCGCCGCGAGGGCCACCGCCTGGCGCAGCGCCGCCGAATCGAGTCCGACCTCCTCCGGTGTCGCCGTTTCGGGGACCCGTCCACTGCTGACCGCGCAATGCCTCAGCCCGTCCGGCTCGGCCTGTGCCATCACCGGTGCACCGACCCCGAGCATCGACGTGGCCACCGTAATGGCGGCCATCGCAATGCTTCTCATACCTCGACCACGCCGGCCTCCGCTCTCGACGAACTCCACCTGGCTCATCGCCCCCACCTCACCCCCGGTTACCACCTTGGGTGCCCCTACTTGCAGGGGGGCGGACCCGCGCCGTCACCGCATCCGCCCGTGCCGGACGACGTGGAAGTATCCGTTGCGACCCCGGCCGTATCGGCCACTGCTATGTGGTGGACGCCTACTGCGGTCCCGACCGCGAGCACGCGAGGTGTCCGTGCTCGCGAACCTGCTCCGATGGCGCTTGTTCACGCCAACCCCTCGGCTGTACGCGATCTGGAGGCGCTCCGCTTCCACGACATGATCGGCGAGAACGAGCGGCGAGCACTCTGACCATCACCAACATCTTCATCGACCAGACCGCCAACCCACGAATCCTGGCTATAGTTACCGGCGACGATCAGCCAGGGAGAGCCTGAACGTGACCACCGAAACTGTGTACCTGCCGGCGATCGACGTCATGATCCCGGTAGCGGCCAAGGATTTGACCAGCCTCGATGCCTGTCTCACGGGACTGAGAACACACTGCCGTAATCCGATCCGATCGGTGAATGTCGTCGGGTCCGCGCGACTCCGCGTCCAGGTGCGGACCGACCACGTGCTGCAGTGGATCGATGAGGAAGGGGTCTCGCCGACACCGGCCTCGATCGAGGCGACCCTGCGCGCGGCAGGCGGTGATCACGACAATTCGTCCTGGTACTGCCAGCAGTTGATCAAACTGAACTGCTTCCGCATCCTGCCGAGTACGGTCCAGCACCTCCTGGTCCTCGACGCGGACTACACGCTCGTCGACGATGTCGTGTTCGTCGAAGGCGATGGCACATCCTGTCTGGCACTTGGTTATCCACTGCATTGGCGCCTCGGCACCCGTCAACATGCCATCCCCGCCCGCCACTCCGCGATCACCGCAGCGACCCGGCTGCTTGCCGAGTGGCGGCCGGTCGACCCATACAGCGGAATGCAACATCACATGGTGTTCGACAGGAAAATCCTGACGGATCTGACTCGGCGAGTCGAGAATCAGCATGAGCGACCGTTCTGGAAGGCATTCCTGGCGACGATTGAACACACCAAATGGACCGGTGCTTCGGAATATGTTCTCTACCGCCACTTCGCAGCGAAGTTCTTCCCTGAACAGATCCGGTCACGACACCTCGACGCCATCGACATCGTCCAGCCCGCCGAAAACGCATCGTGGACATTGGCCGACGCTGTCGCCAGCGCCCGCCGGGCGGGAATCAAGGCGATCGGATGCCACAGTTTCCTCAACTACCGCAAACGGATTGCCACCATGGACTACATACCCGACCAGTTGCGCGTCCGGCTGCAAACAACCCTCGGGGCGCTGATGCTCGACCTGAACCAAGGCGACCTTCACATCGCCGCTGCAACCCTGCCTCTGGGGCGCGCCGAAGTACTGGACACCGATGCTGTGACGGTGCTTGATTCGGCCTGATTCTCGGCAACTTCGAACGCGAGGACGCGAACCGGGCCTCAACGCGCGCGAGCCCGTCGCGGTCGAGGGTGGTGTGCGCCCGAGTGGGATCGGCCTGCGTGGCACCGTGGCTTCTGGCACGGATAGCTCAGGTTGTAGCAGGTTGTGTCGGCCGATCGCGTCAAAACTGTGTGTTGACGCGGTTTGCGGGTATGCGCATCAGAGGAACTCGATGACTTGCTCGGGTGTCATCGTTTCCGACGGACATCAGGAGGTTCTCATGCTCGCCATCGCCGCAGCCGTAGCATTCGGTCTCGCGCTCATTTTCGATCTGGCGGATGCCACCTTCGGTGAGGCCATTACCGGCGGTACCTTCGTCACCCTCGGACTGTTGTTGATCACCCTGCACCTCGCGGGATTCGGTACCAGCGCGCGCGCCGGTACCGGGGGCCGCTCCCGGAGCTGGCGGCGCGTCCGTCGCTGAGCGCTGTCGTCCGGCTCGACCGGTTCGGTGGCGACGTCATCGTCGTCATCGGAGCCACAGGTGACCGCGACCCGAGCAAGCGCCGCCTTCTCGGGGGAGTACCCCTGTGCCCGGACGGGACAGTGGTGGCAACCCCGTCATCGAGTTCGAGATGTTTCGAGTAGGCGTTTGGGGTGCATGCCGTTGACTTGGCCGATGAAGGGTGGGTGGATGCTGTAGCCGAGCATGCGGCGGATGTCTTCGGAGACGGTGCGGGCGCAGTCACGGCTGGTGGACAGGGTGAAGGCTTCCTGGGGTCGCAGCCAGGGTTCGCAGTACTGGGCGGTCACGGCCAGTCGTGGATGTGCGGAGCGGTTGGCGCCGCCGCCGTGCCAGAGAGTGCCGAGGAAGAACACGCACGACCCTGGTGTCATCTCGACGCTGACGATCGAGTCGGAGGCTGTGGGCCGCCGGTCGGCCCACAGGTGGCTGCCGGGGATGACGACAGTGGCGCCGTTGGTTCGGGTGAAGGGGTCGATAGCCCACACGGTGGCCGCCCCGACCGGCGGGCGGGGCCGAGGCAGCGGATAGAACCCATCGTCGTGGTGCAGCAGCTGCGCGTTCTCGCCGGGCAGGATGTTGATGACTTGTAGCTGGGACAGCAGGTAATTCGGTAGGAACAGTCTGTCGAGCAGGGCCAGCACCCGCGGATGGTCGACGAGGCGGTCGCAGTCGCGGGTTTTCTCCAGCACGCTGTAGAGGCGTTGGGTGCGTTGCCCTTCGAAGATGTTGCGGCCGGTGTGATCGAGCAGTTCTGCGGCGGACTCGCGGATACGTGCACAGTCCTCGGTGCTGATGAGGTCTTCGAGGATGACGTAGCCGTCGCGTTCGAGGGCGGCCATGTCGGCATCGACCACCGCCGGATCGACCGTGGCACCGCCGCTTTCGGTGGCCTTGTGCCGCCCCGCCAGGTCGGTGCCGAGGTCCTCGAGTTCGGTGACAGTGCCGGTAGGGGCGGGTTTGTGGTTCATGGTGTGTGTCCTCTCTTGTCGGTGAGTCCGACTGCTCCGGAGACGAAGGCCCAGAGCTGAGCGATGACGGACTCCGGAGTCGGACGGGGGGTGCGCGTGAGCGCGACCGACACCACGGCGTTGGTGCCGCCGAGGGTGGCGGCGGCCAGATACTCCGGATCACGATCGGCGGGGATCTCGCCGTGGTGCTGGGCGCGCGCCATGTTGCGGGCGCCGAGTTCGATGAGCATGCTCAGCCGCGCGGTGTGCGCAGCCGCGACCTCGCCGTCGCCGACCAGACCGCCGAGCACGATCGGGGCCAGCGGCTCGCCGTAGAGAAAAGCCACCCAGTCCCGGATGCGGTGCTGTTCCCGTGCCGCCCAATTGGATTCGGGGTACTCACGCAGCGCCGCGGCATCGCAGAGCCGGTCGTAGAACGACTCGAGCACCGCGACCAGCAGTCCGGTGCGGGTCCCGAAATACCGGTACGGGAGCCCGGTGCTGACACCGGCGCGGCGTGCCACCGCCGCGACTTCCAACTCCCCGGTCTCGCTCAGCTCATCCGCGGCTGCCTGAAGCAGGTTCTGGCGAGCGGCGCTTCCGCGTGCGGTCTTGCCCATGATCGAATGGTAAGTTGAGTTCAACTCAAATTGCAACCCTCGATGGTCTATCGAGGCCGTTCCCCTTCCCAGGACGCGGAACCACAGCGCAGGGGGAGGCCCCGCCGAGCGTGACCATCCCGGATCAAGTTCCGAATCGTTCCCGAAGTAGTTCCGCGAAGGCTGTTCGGAAACGCGGGCCGGGAGTTACACCTGTGTATTTACCGTCCCGGTCGTCGTCGAGTCGTTGCCACAGCACGAGTTCGGCGGTATGGGTCCGGGGTACGCTGAATTTGCGACAGGGTTGTCGGCGGATTTCTGGGCACGATCTGCGTACTCGCACCGGTGGCGGGTAGTGCCCAGCCGCGTACTTGTCGGCACGAGCATGGCTGGGAATTCGCCCCGCCATAGCGCTGGCTCTCGACTGTCTGGCCTGGCTGAATCACCCAGTGTGAGGCATCCGCTCGGGCGGGAGTTGAAAAAATCGAGTTCACCGTTTGCCAGTCGGGTGGCCATGGGACGGCACAATGAATGACACGGTACTAGGTGGCGGGGACGCCACTCGAGGGCCAGCAGAGGCGTTCGGACGCTATCGGCTTCTGTCGCTGCTGGGTCAGGGCGGCATGGGCCAGGTGTGGCGGGCGCACGATTCGCTGACCAACCGGGTGGTGGCGCTCAAGGTGCTGCCTGAACGCTTCGCCGAGGACGAGGAGTTTCGCGAGCGGTTCCGCCGGGAGTGCCGGGCGGTGGCGCAGTTGACCGAGCCGCATGTGATCCCCATCCATGACTTCGGCGATATCGACGGTCGGCTCTATCTGAATATGCGCTTGATCGAGGGCACCGACCTGCGCACGGTGATCAGGCGAGAAGGGGCCTTGCCGCCGCGTCGGGCAGTGGCGATCATCGCACAGGTGGCCGGCGCGCTGCAGGCGGCCCACGACGCCGGGCTGGTCCACCGCGACGTCAAACCCTCCAACATCCTGCTGGGAGGCGATGAGTTCGCCTCGCTGATCGATTTCGGGATCGTGCCGCCGACGACCGCACCCTCACCACGGTCGGCCAGACCATCGGCACCGTCGCCTACATGGCGCCGGAAGAGATCAGCGCGGAGGTCAAGGCCGATGCGCGAGTGGACGTGTACGCGTTGACATGCGTACTGCACGAGTGCCTGACCGGCCGGCCGCCGTTCGCGAGCGCATTGGGGATGCAGGGTGTGATCGCCCAACACTTGAACAGCCCGCCGCCGCGTCCCAGCGCCACTGCACCCGATGTACCGACTGCGTTCGATGCGGTTATTGCCAAGGGTATGGCCAAAAATCCCGATGATCGCTACCAGACCGTGCGCGAGCTGGCCGCGGCGGCCTGCGCCGCGGTGGGTGATCCCCCGGCCAGCAGCACAGGGGGCGTGGCCGCCCGAGATGAGCGGCGGATCAGATTGTCTCGCAAGACAGCCATGCTGCTCGCCGCCGCGGTCGCGGTTACGGTGTTGACCGCCGTAGCTGTCATCGTCGGTGTCCAGCGGGAATCAGCTGGCGGCGACTCGCCCACACCCACAGCTTTCGCCCCCGCCTACTCGCCACCGACTCCGCTGCCGTTCACCGGCGTCACCCTGCCCACCGGTGTGGCGGTCGATGATGCGGGCAACGTTTACGTCACCGATATGGGTAACGATCGGGTGGCGAAATTGGCGGCGGGCGCGTCGGAGCCGACGCCGCTGCCGTTCACCGGCCTGAGGAACCCGCAGGATGTGGCAGTCGATGATGCGGGCAACGTTTACGTCACCGACACAAGTAACAATCGGGTGGTGAAATTGGCGGCGGGTGCGTCGGAGCCGACCTCGCTGCCGTTCACCGGCCTGAAGAATCCCCAGGGTGTGGCGGTCGACAATGCGGACAACGTTTACGTCACCGACCTGGGCCCCCATCCGGTGATGAAACTCCCGGTCGGCTGAACCCCCGTTTCCGCGCCATCTTCCGGCTGGCTGCTCGGTCGATCGCAGATCCTACTCGGCTGTACGGCGTAGGGAACTGGCACGTACAGAACACGGCTTCGAACAGTCCTTGCTTTGCCGCCGAAGTGGTGGTTCACAGCGCCTCGCGTCAGGCGGGCAGCGGAGCGATCTCGTCGGCGGAGAGTTCGGAGTACCGCTGTTCTATGAACAGCCGACGGCCCGTCTCCATGAGGGCGGCCCGGGTGGCTTCGGTGTATTCAGCCCGTCGTCCCTTGACAGTCACGCAGACAAGACTACATTCACATACATCATGTATCTGAGATGTTGGATGTATGCGAATGTCGAACCTCGCAGACGTCATCGTGGTGGGGACTCGCGGCTGCGACGGAGATTTCACTACCCCGTCGACATTGACGCGCTTCGGATCGCAGCTGTCTCGGCCGACCGGCCCGCTGCACTGGGCCGGCACCGGAACGGCGACCCGCTGGGCCGGAACATCGACGGCGCGGTCGACTCCGGGCAACGCGCTGCTCGCGAAATCCTCGCGGTCAGCACCTCATGAGCGCCGCCCAACCGATCGAGCGGACGCAGCGTATCCACCCATCAGTTCTCGATTCCCCAGGACCTCGTACGACCAACTCCTCTGAAGGATCACAATGGGCAGATTCACCACGCGCCCCACACTGCAGGGCACCTTCGGCATGGTCTCGTCCACTCACTGGATCGCCTCGGCGGCCGCGATGGCGATACTCGAGGACGGCGGTAACGCCTTCGACGCCGCGGTAGCCGCGGCGTTCGTACTGCACGTGGTCGAGCCGCACCTCAACGGGCCGGCGGGGGAAGTTCCGATCATCCTCGCGCCGGCGGGACGGGCACCGCAGGTACTGTGCGGCCAAGGGCCCGCACCGATGGGTGCGACGATCGAGCACTACACCGATCTGGGCCTGGATCTCGTACCCGGAACCGGACCGCTGGCCGCGGCGGTGCCGGGTGCCTTCGATGCCTGGATGCTGCTGCTTCGCGACTACGGCACGAAGCGGCTGTCGGACGTACTGGCCCATGCCATCTGGTACGCCGAGCGTGGGCATCCGGTGCTCGAGGATGTCTGGGGCACCTTGTCTGCGATGCAGAACCTCTTCGAGTCCGAGTGGACCACCTCGGCGGCGGTGTACCTGCGAGGAGGAAAGCCGCCCGCACCGGGACAGTTGCTGAAGAACCCGGCCCTGGCACGAACCTGGCGGCGTTTGATCGCCGAAGCCGAGGCCGCACATGCGGACCGCGAGGCCCAGATAGAAACCGCGCGACGTACATGGCGGGAGGGATTCATCGCCGAAGCGCTGACCGCCGCCGCCGCACAGCCCACCATGGACACTTCGGGTGAGCGGCACACCGGCACCTTGAACGGCAGCGACCTTGTGCACTACGTTGCGACCTACGAAGATCCGGCCACCTACATCTGGAACGGCTGGACGATCGCCAAGCCCGGTCTCTGGAGCCAGGGCCCGGTGTTCCTGCAACAGCTGGCCCTGCTGCCAGAACAGATGGACCACGGCACGGCCGATTACTACCACACCCTGATCGAGGGCTCGAAGCTCGCGATGGCGGACCGAGAGGCTTGGTACGGCGACTGCACGGATATGTCCCTGGAGGCGTTGTTGTCGCCCGCATACAACGCGGAGCGCCGAGCGACGATCAGTCCGGACGCGTCCCACCAGCTGCGGCCCGGAAGCCCGGACGGCCGGCCGCCAAGGGTGAGCGAGTATGCCGTTTCCGCTGTGCCGGACCGTTTTCCTGCAGGGACGGGGGAGCCGACGGTAGCCGCGACAGGCACCGTCCGTGGCGACACCTGCCACCTCGACGTCGTGGACCGCTGGGCAACATGATCGCCGCTACTCCCAGCGGCGGCTGGTTGCAGTCGAATCCGATCGTGCAGGAACTCGGATTCCCACTCGGTACTCGGTTGCAAATGGCTTGGCTGGAACCTGGCCTACCGAACTCTCTCGCGCCAGGCCGCCGCCCTCGGACCACGCTCAGCCCGTCCATGGCGTTACGCGACGGAGAGCCCATCTTGGCTTTCGGCACCCCCGGCGGCGATCAGCAGGACCAATGGAGCCTGCATTTCTTCCTGGAGGTCGTCATGCGCGACAACGTCCGTGGCCGTTTGGACCTGCAGGGTGCTGTCGACGCACCGAATTGGCATCAGGACAGTTTCCCTGGCTCGTTCTATCCGCGTTCGATGAATCCGGGAGCGGTGACGATGGAATCGCGGATCAGCGCCGAAATCCGCACCGAGCTGCGCCGGCGTGGCCACCGGATCACCGTGGGCGACGCCTGGTCGGAGGGACGTCTCTGCGCTGTCGCTCGTGACCCCGAGACGAACGTGCTCTCGGCGGCCGCCAATCCTCGCGGGATGCAGGGCTACGCGGCCGGCCGCTGAAACACCATCCGAACTTTTCTCTCGCGACCCACTCACTCAGGAGACTCCATGTCTAGAAGGACGTTGCCCGTGCGGCGCGTGATCGTGACGGTACTTGCAGCCGTATCGCTGGTACCGGTGACCGGATTGTCAGCAGCCGATGCGCTGCCCGCTGCCGGGCCGGGAACGATAACGTCGTTCCGACCGCTGATGGAAGCCGAGCTGATTCCGTCGGCCGGCAAAGGGTATCGGCTCGTCTACCGAACCACCGGTCAGAACGGTGAACCCCAGATCAGTGCCGGAAACATCTACCTGCCCGCGGGGAATCCCCCTCCAGGCGGTTGGCGAGTGGTGTCATGGGGACATTCCACCAGCGGTATCGCGCAAGGCTGCGCACCTAATCTCATGGGCGGGATCGCGGATACTTTCGACGAAACGCCGCAGTTGTCTGCCTACCTGGCACAGGGTTACGCGGTGACGGCCACGGATTACATCGGGCTCGGCGCACCAGGACACTACGAATACCTAGCCGGGCGCGCTGCCGGGCACGCGGTGCTCGACATCGTCCGGGCCGGGCGCGCCCACGACCGCGGGCTATCGAACTCGTACGTGCTGGCCGGGCATTCCATCGGGGGGCATTCGGCACTACTCGCGGCGCGATTGTCACCGATCTACGCTCCCGAACTCGACCTACGCGGCACGGTGGCCTACGCCCCGACGAGCAACTACGAGGACCTGATCGCCACGCTCTCCGGCCCCGGCCTGCGGGTGCCGCTTCCCGAGGGGCTGCAGATCAGGGTCTTGATGATCATGGCCGGCCTCGATCACGTGCGCCCGGATCTACGCGTCACCGACTACCTGAGCGACCGGGGAAAACAGGTGCTCGCCCTCGCCGAGGCCGGTGAAGGATGCTTGCGGTCAGCGGGGGACGCTGTCGCGGGCCGCCCCTTCGGCGATCTGTTTTCCAAGCCGTTGTCCGATCCGGCGTTGATTACAGCGCTACGCGACTACATGGCGGTACCTACGACCGGATACCGTCAGCCGCTGCTGCTCCTGCAAGGCGGCATGGACACCGTGCAGCCGATGCCGACCACAATGCTGCTACAGCAGCAACTCGAGCAAGGCGGCGCCGACAGCCGACTGCTGTTCTATCCACCGGCCACCCATTTCACACTCTTGCAGCACGCTCGTTCCGACGCGAATGCATTCCTTGCCGACGTTCTGCCGCCCCATTGAGGCAAGGCGTCCAACGGCTGTTTCGTGTGACAAGCCTGGATGAGTAGAAAGCTGCCCGCACCTCGGCCGGACAGCCGCTCGGCCAGTTCGGACGCGACCGTCGCGCGCCCCGCCGCGGATGCTGCCGCCGCGTCTCACAGATCGCGGCCTCCCACCTACGCTGCCACGCGGGTCGGTGATTCCGCGGTGATGGCGACGAATAGGGCTATTCGAGATCCTTCTGCACAGAGAAGCGGTTGAACGAGCCGCGCACCCATCGCCGGGTTCGCCCCCCGGCTCGTATACGCCGCGGCACAGCCATGGACATTGGCGACCATATCGACGGCGGGAGCGGTCTGTGTGCTGCCACACCGCCGCCGCGGCAACGATCCGCCGTACGGCCCGGCGAAGACAGGAACGATTGCCTGCGGGCAGGCAGGAGCAGCGTCACGCGCGCTGACCTGACCGCTGTCGCTCGGTCGCCGGAACACCCTCCGTCAGTTGCCGAATCCCACCGTGGCCACCGTTCGCCCTTCGGGCGACATCCACCGAGGGCGACTGAGACTTTTGTTCACGCAACGCTGAACGATATCTCTATGCCAGGCAGACGTGCCGACGAAGCGCAAGTAGTGCGCACAACCTGGGACTTCTTCCATTGTGGCCGCGAAAGAATCTTCGCCGCACTTATACGATTCGGGACTCGACCGCACATTTTGTTCACCAATAGTTTCCGGTAACGGGCGTACGCGCTTGCCATGCCGTCGGGGTGTTCTGCGGGGATTCGATTGGAGATTATGCAGCGGGGACCGAGCATGAAGCCTTTCGCCGGAAGCGGGGGCCGCGTCGATTGTCAGCAACGTCGTTGTTACGGCCCTGAGCGGCGCGGTTCCAGAGTCGTTCCCGTGTGCTTCGGGCGGTTGCGGTGCGGGGTCGGTGCGGGATCCGCAGCGGCAGTGTAGGTCTCGGGTGGGGTTTGCTGATGAGGCTCATAAGCATACTTAAGCATGCGTTCTCGCATGACAATGCGTAAAGATGTTCGGCGCCGAGTGTTCGCGCCGAGTGTTCCGCACTGTGAGACCGGGTCCGATTCGCCGTTCGGCGGCTCGGTGGAGTCGCACCGAAACTGCCGAGCAAAGAGCGGTACGCGTATCACTTGCGGGAAGCCGGAGCGGCTGGCAGGCTAATCGTCAGCACGCGACTGGACGATCGTCCTGTCACTTTGCTCGCGGAAGAAAGATTGCGCATGAGCTTTGGTTTCGTCTTCTCAGCAATGGGAAACTGCACGCTCGCCACTGATAAAAGGTCGTGGTACATAGAGCGCTCTACAGTGTCGGCTTTCCCGTCAGTGCAGGTAGCGTCGAGATGTCCGTCTCGATAACCGCCGCGAAACATTCTCCTGCGGAATCGCCCGGTCGGATCGCTATCCACCGGGCGCGGCCGGCGTCCGAAGTCACCGCGTTCGGAGCGGCCTCGTACCCCCCGCCTCCGGTGGCGCCGAGCCGCTGCGCGATCCGGCGCCGCCGGATCCCGGGTCGCGTCGGCCGATACGGGCTTCTTCTTCCGAGCCGGTCCCAGGGCCACGGCCCTGGCGTGTGCGGTATCGGGCTGCTCGCCTGCGCCTCGACCGGCCACTTCGTCACCGATACCTGACCGAACGACGCGGTAGTTCTCACCAACCCGCGCCGCGCTGTTCGCGCGCCGGGTTTCTTTGTCGACCCTGCGATACCCGGGATGTGAAACGTGGACTCAAGCGCTGGTGACTCGTCCGACCGCATGTTGGAGTACTTGAAGAAGGTCACCGTCGAGCTCATGACGACTCGCGACGACCTGACCCGGTTGCGGGAGAAGATCGACGAGCCGATCGCGATCGTCGGGATGAGCTGCCGTTATCCGGGCGGTGTCGGGTCGCCGGAGCAGTTGTGGGATCTGGTCGCGGCGGAGGTGGACGCCGTCGGCGAGTTCCCGCCGGACCGGGGCTGGGACCTCGAGGGGCTGTTCGACCCGGACCCGGACCGGTTCGGAAAGGTGTACACGCGAGAGGGCGGCTTCCTGCGTAATGCCGGTGATTTCGATGCGGGTTTCTTCGGCATCGGACCTCGGGAAGCGGCGGCGACGGACCCGCAACAGCGGCTGCTGCTGGAGGCTTCCTGGGAGGCCTTGGAGAACGCCGGTATCGCCCCGACCTCCCTGCGTGGCACCGATACCGGCGTGTTCGCCGGTGTGATGTACGAGGACTACGAGCACACCGCCAGGGCAGCCGGACCGACCGCGGAGGGCTATGCGGGTATCGGTTCGACGGGCAGCGTGGTGTCCGGCCGGGTGGCCTACACGCTGGGGCTGGAAGGCCCCGCCGTGTCGGTGGACACAGCGTGCTCGTCATCGCTGGTGGCCATCCACCTGGCCTGCCAGGCGTTGCGTCGTGGTGAGACGTCGCTCGTGCTGGCCGGCGGTGTCACGGTGATGTCGACGCCGTTCCTGTTCATCGAGTTCTCCCGGCAGCGGGGGTTGTCGCGAGACGGTCGCTGTAAGGCGTTCGCGGCCTCGGCCGACGGGGTGGGCTGGGCCGAGGGCGTGGGTGTGCTGGTGCTGGAGCGTTTGTCGGATGCCAGGCGGTCGGGCCACGAGGTGCTGGCGGTGATCCGGGGTTCGGCGCTGAATCAGGATGGGGCGAGCAATGGTTTGACCGCTCCCAATGGTCCGTCGCAGGAACGTGTGATCGCGGCGGCACTGGCGGCCGCGGGGTTGGCCGCGGCGGATGTGGACGTTGTGGAGGCGCACGGGACGGGGACGTCACTGGGTGATCCGATCGAGGCGCAGGCGCTCATCGCCACTTACGGACAGCAGCGGGACGAACCTTTGCGGATCGGTTCCTTGAAATCGAATATCGGCCATTCGCAGGCAGCGGCCGGTGTGGGCGGTGTGATCAAGATGGTACAGGCGCTGCGGCACGGGATGTTGCCGAAGACGCTGCATGTGGACGCTCCGTCGCCGCATGTGGATTGGTCGGCGGGTTCGGTGCGGTTGTTGACCGAGGCGGAGCCCTGGCCCGCGGGGGAGCGGGTGCGTCGGGCGGGTGTGTCGTCGTTCGGGATCAGTGGGACGAACGCGCACGTCATCGTGGAGGAAGCACCTGGCCCAGCGGTCTCCGACGACGGCACGGCGGACAGTGACGGCGGCCCAGCCTGCGCCGCGACCGTCGTTCCGTTACTGGTGTCGGCGAAAACCGACGAGGCGCTTCGTGCCCAGGCGCAGCGATTGCACGGGTGGCTGCTCGAGCATCCGGAGGCCGACTCGTGGAGCGTGGCGGCCGCGCTGATAGAGACGAGGGCGCACTGGAACCGGCGCGCCGTCGTCGTCGGCCGCGATCGGGAGCACTTGCTGGCCGGGTTGGCGGACCTGGCGACCGGTGCCTCCGGCGGCGTGCTCGAAGGTGTGGCGGGACCGGGGAAGACGGCGTTCATGTTCACCGGTCAGGGTGCGCAGCGTGTCGGTATGGGGGCGGAGTTGTACGCGGCGTTCCCGGTGTTCGCGGCGGCGTTCGACGAATTGTGTGCCGAGTTCGATCGCGCGCTGGGGTCCGGGATTTCGTTGAAGGACGTTGTTCTGGGGGCGGCGGGCGAGGATCTGTTACACCGCACCGAGTACACCCAGCCTGCGCTGTTCGCCTACGAAGTGGCGTTGTTCCGGCTCATGGAGTCGTTCGGAGTCGTCCCGGATGTGCTGATCGGCCATTCGATCGGTGAGTTGGTCGCGGCGTATGTCGCGGGTGTGTGGTCGACGGCTGACGCGTGTGCGTTGGTGGCGGCGCGGGGGCGGCTGATGGGGGCGCTGCCCGAAGGCGGCGCCATGCTCGCCGCGGCGGTGACCGAACAGCGAGCCGTCGAGATCACGGCTGACTTAGGGGACCGGTTGTCGGTGGCGGCCGTGAACGGTCCGTTGTCGGTGGTGTTCTCCGGCGACGAGGGCGCCGTCGGGCAGGTCGAGCGCCAGCTGTCCGAGGAGGGGGTCAAGACCTCACGGCTGCGCGTCAGCCATGCGTTCCATTCCGCGCGGATGGATCCGATGCTGGCCGAATTCCGCGCCATCGCGCAGCGATTGACGTACCGGAAGGCCACGGTCGCTGTGGTGTCCAATGTCTCTGGCGTGTTCGCGGAAGACACGCTCATCGATCCGGACTACTGGGTCGAGCAACTGCGCGGTTGCGTACGGTTCGCGCCGGGGGTGGACGCTCTGGTGGCCGCCGGGGTCCGCCGCTTCGTCGAGGTCGGCCCCGACGCGGTGCTGGCGGCGACGGCACGGCGATGCCTGGCCGGACACCCCGAGGCCGAGGCCGAATCGATCGTGGCCGCAGCGTCCCGTCGTTCGGCCGACGAGGTGACGCAATACGTCACTATGCTCGCGCAAGCCCACATCGCTGGTGTCGAGGTCGACTGGCGCCCGCTGTTCGCGGGCCGGACACCGGCCCGCGTGTCGTTGCCTACGTATGCGTTCCAACGCCAGCGGTACTGGTTGGAACCACTCGGGATCGAGGCGTCGCTCAACTCATCGGACCATCCGATGCTCACCGGCGCCGTGCCGTTGGCGGGGCGGGACGAATGGCTGTTCACCGGCCGACTGTCGTTGCGGACGCACCCGTGGCTGGCCGACCACGTCGCCTTCGGGTCGGTGCTGCTACCGGGCACCGCCTTCGTGGAAATGGCGCTGACCGCTGGTGCCCGGCTCGGCACCGAGTTCGTCGACGAACTGTTGCTGGCAGCGCCGCTGCCGCTCACCGACGACGCCGCGATCGATATCCAGTTGACCGCCGGACCCGCCGACGAGGCGGGTGCGCGCCGGTTCGTTATCCATTCACGCGCGGTCGGGAACGGAGATGCGGATGCGGGGGAGTGGGTGCCGCATGCCAACGGAGTCCTCGCCCCCGCAGCGGAGCGTGTGCCTGCGTGGGTCGAATCGGCATGGCCGATCTCGGCGGAGGGTGCGCAATGGCCGCCGACGGAGGCCGAACCGGTGCCGGTCGACAGCCTGTACGACCAGTTGGCGCACCTGGGGTTCGATTACGGTCCGATGTTCCAGGGCGTGACGTCGGCTTGGCGCGACGGCGAAGACGTGTTCGCCGAAGTGGCGGTCCCGGCCGCATCCGGCGAGCCCGCACCGGCTTTCGGGATCCATCCCGCCCTGCTGGACGCCTCATTCCATGCCGCGATCACCGAGCTCGCGCAGGAAATGCCCGCAGGCAGGCTGCCGCTGCCGTTCTCGTTCGCCGGGGTGCGGCTGTACCGCGGCGGGGCGACCGCCGTACGAGTGCGTCTGGAACGGTCCGGAGCCGGACGAATCCGGGTGGCCGCCCTCGACGACACCGGTGCGCCCGTGCTGAGCATCGAAGCGCTCACCGCGCGCCCCGTGGATGCTAAGGCGCTCGACCGTGGAACCCGTCGCCGTGCATCCCTGTCGGATCTCGAATGGGTGCAGGTGCCCGCGGTCGCGGGCGGGATGGCCGCGACGGTCGCGCTGCTCGGTGACGCGCGTGTCGCGGGAACCGCTCGCCGCGTTGCGGAACCGGCCGATCTTCTCGGCGACCACACGCCGCCCGAGATCGCCGTCTGGTCGCCGGGCGGGGACGGTCGGGTCGTCGGCGATACGCCTTCACGGACACATCTCTGGGTGCGGTCGGCGCTGGAGTTGTTGCAGGCGTGGCAAGCCGAGGAACGCCTGCGCGATACCCGGCTGGTGATCCTGACCAGAGACTCCCTCGAGTTGCCGGGTGAAACTTCGGACGTGGCGGGTGCCGCGGTGGGCGGGCTGGTCCGCAGTGCCCAGGCAGAATATCCGGGCCGGTTCGTGCTGCTCGACGCTGCCACCGGGCAGGATCCGACGATCGAGGCCATCACAGCGGCGGCGGGCTCGGACGAGCCGCGGCTGGCCTGGCGCGGCGGTGCGCTGCGGGTCCCGCGGCTGCGCAGACAGCACGCGGCGGTGACGGTCGAGGCCGAGGTGTTCGGAGCAGGCGCGGTTCTGATCACCGGTGGCACAAGCGGTCTGGGGGCCGAGGTCGCCCGCCACGTCGTCGCGGCGCACGGTGTGCGACGCCTGGTGCTGGTGTCACGCCGGGGTGACCGCGCAGACGGGGTGGCCGCGCTGGTCAGCGAACTCACTGATGCGGGCGCGCAGGTGCGGGTGGCGGCCTGCGATGTCAGCGACCGTGCCGCGCTGGAGGCGCTGCTCGCCGAACTGCCCGGCGACTTCGCGCCGAGTGCGGTGATCCATTCCGCGGGCGTTCTGGACGACGCCACCATCGAGAACATGTCCGCCGACCGGCTCGACCGGGTGCTGGCGTCGAAGGCGGACGCCGCATGGCATCTACACGAGCTGACCTGTGATCGGGAACTCTCCGCCTTCGTCCTGTTCTCGTCCGTCGCCGGTGTGGTTGGCGCGCCCGGCCAAGGCAACTACGCCGCGGCGAACGCGTTTCTGGACGCGCTTGCGTCCGAGCGCCGGGCGTCGGGCCTGCCCGCGGTATCGATCGCGTGGGGATCGTGGAACCAGAGCAGCGGCATGACCAGCGGCCTGGAGGACGCTGCGCTGGCACGGATGGGCCGGCTGGGCGTGCGGCCGCTGGAGACGGCCGATGGTTTGGAGTTGTTCGATCGCGCGGTTGCCGCGCCGGTGCCCGTCGTCGTCGCGACCGAGTTCGACACCGAGGCCCTGGCAGTCCAAGCGCGCGAAGGCACCCTGCCGCGAATACTGCACTCGATCGTCCCGGTGCCGGTGCGGCGGGCCGCCGACACGGGCGCGACGTTGGCGCGCCGGCTGGCCGCGGCCCCGGCGCCGGAGCGCGCGGCAATTGTGCTGGACGTCGTACGCGAGCAGGTCGCAGGCGTGCTCGGGCACATCTCCGGCGATGCCATCGACCCCACCGCGCCGTTCAGCGAGATCGGGTTCGACTCTCTGGCGGGGGTCGAGTTCCGCAACCGGCTGGCCGCGGCCACCGGCCTACAACTGCCGTCGACGCTGGTCTTCGATCACCCGACCGCCGCGGCGGTGGCGGCATTCGTGCACTCGCGGGTGGGCGAGGCGACGGAGACCGAGGCGGGGCGGCCCGCGCGGATGGCGCGCCGGATCCGGACCGATGAGCCGATCGCGATCGTCGGGATGAGCTGCCGGTATCCGGGCGGTATCGCCTCGCCGGATGGCCTGTGGGAGCTGGTGGCTTCCGGCGCGGACGCGATCGGCGAGTTCCCCGCCGATCGCGGCTGGGATCTCGAGCGGCTGTTCGATCCCGACCCCGACCACCCGGGAACCTCCTATCTGGACCGAGGTGGGTTCCTCTCCGGCATGGCGGATTTCGACGCGGGCTTCTTCGGGATCGGTCCGCGCGAGGCGGCCGCGATGGATCCACAGCAACGGTTGCTCCTGGAGGCTTCGTGGGAAGCCCTGGAGCACGCCGGTATCGATCCGTCGTCACTGCGGGGCAGTGACACCGGCGTGTTCACCGGGGTCTCGTATCAGGACTACGAGGAGATCGCCAAGGCCGCGGGTCCGGTGACCGAAGGCTATATCGGTACCGGGTCGACGAGTAGCGTGCTGTCCGGTCGCGTGGCCTACACATTCGGATTCGAGGGCCCAGCCGTCACGGTCGACACCGCCTGCTCCTCCTCGCTGGTGGCTATCCATCTGGCTTGTCAGGCGCTGCGCCAAGGGGAGAGTTCGCTGGTGCTGGCCAGTGGCGCCCAGGTGATGTCGACACCGTTCATGTTCGTCGAGTTCTCGCGGCAGCGTGGGCTTTCGCGGGACGGACGGTGCAAGGCCTTCTCGGCTTCCGCCGATGGTGTCGGCTGGGCCGAAGGCGTGGGTGTGCTGGTGCTGGAGCGGCTGTCGGACGCGCGCCGGCTGGGTCACGACGTGCTCGCGGTCATCCGGGGTTCGGCGGTGAATCAAGACGGGGCGTCGAACGGTCTCACCGCCCCGAACGGTCCGTCGCAGGAACGGGTGATCGCGGCGGCGCTGGCCGGCGCCGGGCTGGCTCCCGAGGACGTGGACGCCGTGGAGGCCCACGGCACGGGCACACCGCTGGGTGACCCGATCGAAGCGCAGGCGCTGATGGCCGCCTACGGGCAGGGCCGTACCGAGCCGCTGTGGGTGGGGTCGTTGAAGTCGAATATCGGGCATGCCCAGGCCGCCGCCGGCATCGGTGGCGTGATCAAGATGGTGCAGGCGTTGCGGCACGAGATGCTGCCGAAGACGTTGCATGTGGACGCTCCATCGCCGCACGTGGACTGGTCGGCGGGGGCAGTGCGGTTGCTGACCGAACAGCGGCCCTGGTCGGGCTCGGTCGAGCGAGTGCGTCGGGCCGGTGTGTCCGCGTTCGGGATCAGTGGCACGAATGCCCATGTCATCGTGGAGGAAGCGCCTTCGGCCCCGCAGAGCGCGTCGGCGCGGAAATCGGTCGGCACGCCGCCCGCCGCGCCGGGGATTCCACTGCTGATTTCGGCGAAAACCGAGACGGGGCTGCGAGCACAAGCGGCTCGATTGCACGAGTGGATCGAGGCCCGGCCCGACGCCGACCCGGTGGACGTGGCCCATTCGCTACTGACGACGCGGGCCCGATTCGATCGGCGCGCGGCGGTGGTCGCGGGTGACCGCGAGGCGATGCTGGCCGGGCTGGCGGATCTGGCGATCGGTGCGGCGTCGCCGGGAGTGGCCGAGGGCCGCCCCGTCGGCGGGAGGATCGCGTTCTTGTTCACCGGGCAGGGGGCGCAGCGGGTCGGTATGGGCGCCGGGCTGTACGCGGCGTTCCCGGTCTTCGCGTCGGCGTTCGACGAACTGTGCGCCGAGTTCGACGGCCTGCTGGAATTCCCGGCGCCCGGAATATCGCTGAAGGACATCGTCTTCGGTGCCGCGGGCGTGGATCTCCTGCACCGCACGGAGTACACCCAGCCCGCGTTGTTCGCCTACGAGGCGGCGATGGTGCGGCTGATCGAGTCCTTCGGGATCACCCCGGATGTGCTCATCGGGCACTCGATCGGGGAACTGGTCGCCGCGTATGTGGCGGGGATGTGGTCGGCCGCCCACGCGTGCGCTGTGGTGGCCGCGCGCGGCAGGCTGATGGGCGCGTTGCCGGCCGGGGGCGCCATGCTGGCCGCCGCGATCTCCGAGGAGCGGGCCGCCGCCGCCATCGCCGGACATCGCGGCCGACTGTCTATCGCGGCGGTGAACGGGCCCGCGGCGATCGTGATCTCCGGTACCGAAGCGGCCGTCGCCGAGCTGGAAACAGCGCTGGCCGGGGAGGGGATCAAGACGTCGCGGCTGCGGGTCAGCCACGCGTTCCACTCGGCATTGATGGAACCGATGCTGCCGGAATTCGAGGCGATGGCCGCCGGCCTGGAGTACGGGAGCCCGCTGTTGCCGGTGGTGTCGAACGTGTTCGGTGTCGTCGGAGGCGAGGCGCTCGCCGACTCCCTGTACTGGGCCGGTCACGTCCGCGACACCGTCCGCTACGCGCCGGGGGTCGACACGCTGGTGGACCTGGGTGTCCGAAAGTTCTTCGAGGTCGGCCCCGATGCGGTGCTGACAGCGATGACCCGGCAGTGCCTGCCCGAGGAGGTCGGGTCCCGGTCCGTCGTGGCGGCGGCGAGCCGGCGCGGTGTCGATGAGGTGACGCACTTCCTGGCATTCCTGGCGCACGCACACAACGCGGGGATAGACGTGGACTGGGCGCCGTTGTTCGCGGGCCGGGATCCGATGCGGGTCTCGTTGCCAACGTATGCCTTTCAGCGTCAACGTTTTTGGCTGGATGCCGTAGGCGCGGGAGATGTCCGGGCCTCGGGCCTGGATGTCGTGGAGCATCCGCTGTTGAGTGCGGCCGTCTGGCTGCCGGACTCCGCGGGGGTCGTGCTGACGGGCCGGTTGTCGTTGTCGAGTCAGCCGTGGGTGGCCGATCACGTGATCGGCGGGACGGTGCTGCTGCCCGGTACGGCGTTCGTCGAGTTGGCGCTGCACGTCGGGGCGATGACCGATAGTCCGCGACTGGCCGATCTGGTGGTGACTGCGCCACTGGCCGTGCCGCCGGACGGCGCGGTCGAGCTGCGGGTGATGGCGACCGGGCACGATGATGCGGGCGCACGGGTTGTGTCGGTGTATTCGCGCCCGCAACGTGACAGCGGGCCGGGGCAGGCGGAGTGGGTTCGCCATGCGACGGGAACTCTTGTCGCGCAATCACCGTCGTCCGAGATCGGACAGGCAGTGATGACGGAGAGTTGGCCACCGGTCGGAGCCCTGCCGGTGGATATCGGCGATATCTACACGGATCTGGCCGCACGCGGCTACCGCTGCGCGGCGGCGATACCGGTGTGTTCGTCGGTGCGACTCCGTCCGGGTATGTCGAGCGGGTGGTCGGCGAACACGAAGGTTTTCGGATGACCGGCAATTCGGACAGCGTGATCTCCGGCCGTGTCGCCTACGTGTTCGGCTTGCAGGGACCGGCGATGACGGTGGACACCGCATGCTCGTCCTCACTGGTGGCGCTGCATCTGGCGGCCCAGGCGCTACGCCAGCGTGAGACGTCGCTTGCGCTGGCAGCCGGTGTCTCGATCTCGGGTAGCCCGGAGCTGTACGTGGACTTCGCGCGCCAGCGGGGTTTGTCGCCCGATGGGCGGTGCAAAGCGTTCGCGGCCTCGGCGGACGGTGTGGGGTGGGCCGAGGGTGTGGGTGTGCTGGTGTTGGAGCGGTTGTCGGATGCGCGGCGGTTGAATCATGATGTGCTGGCTGTTGTTCGAGGTTCGGCGGTGAATCAGGACGGTGCCAGCAACGGTTTGACCGCGCCGAACGGTCCGTCGCAGGAGCGTGTGATCGCGGCGGCACTGGCGGCGGCTGGGCTGGATCCGACTGATGTGGACGCGGTGGAGGCGCACGGCACAGGCACGCCGCTGGGTGATCCGATCGAGGCGCAGGCATTGATCTCCGCGTACGGGCAAGGGCGTGCGGAGCCGCTGAGGATCGGGTCGTTGAAGTCGAACATCGGGCACACGGTCGCGGCTTCGGGTGTCGGGGGCGTGATCAAGGTCGTGCAGGCGTTGCGGCATGAGATGTTGCCGAAGACGTTGCATGTGGATGCGCTCTCGCCACATGTGGATTGGTCGGCGGGGTCGGTGCGGGTGCTGACCGCGGCGGAACCCTGGCCTGCGGGGAAGCGGGTGCGCCGGGCGGGGGTGTCGTCGTTCGGGATCAGTGGCACCAATGCGCACGTGATCTTGGAGGAAGCGCCGACGCTCGCGCGGCAGGAAGAGTCGTCGCCAGAGGCCCCCGCGCCCGCGTCCGCGGCTGATGATCCGGTGGCCTGGCTGGTGTCGGCGAAATCCGAGGCAGCCTTGCGGGCCCAGGCGGCTCGGTTGCGGACCTGGCTGATCGAGCGTCCTGATGCTGATGCGCGCGCCGTCGCGCGTTCGTTGGTCGGCACACGTGCGCAGTTGGACTGGCGTGGCGCGGTGGTCGGCCGCGATCGGGAGCAGTTGCTGGCCGGGTTGGCGGATCTGGCGTCAGGGTCGGTGTCGTCGTCGGTGGTGTCCGGTGTGCCGGTCAAAGGTCGAACAGCGTTTCTTTTCACGGGTCAGGGTGCACAGCGGGTGGGGATGGGGGCGGGACTCTATCGGGCATTTCCGGTTTTCGCGGCGGCATTGGATGAGGTGTGTGCGGAGTTCGATCCGCTGTTGGGCAGGTCGCTGCGGGAAGTGATGTTCGCTGATCCGGTGGGGGTGTTGGATCGGACGGAGTTCACGCAGCCGGCGTTGTTCGCGTTCGAGGTGGCGTTGTTCCGGTTGGTGGAGTCGTTCGGGATCGCTCCGGATGTGTTGGTTGGGCATTCGATCGGTGAGCTGGTGGCGGCGTATGTGGCGGGGGTGTGGTCGCTTGCGGATGCGTGTGTGTTGGTGGCGGCGCGGGGTCGGTTGATGGGGGCGTTGCCGGAGGGCGGCGCAATGCTCGCAGCAGCCGTAACCGAGCAGCGCGCCGTCGAGATCGCGGCGGCATATGGGGATCGGTTGTCGGTGGCGGCCGTGAACGGTCCGTCCTCGGTGGTGTTGTCCGGTGACGCGGACGCCGTAGCGGAGGCACAGCGGCGGTTGTCCGACGAGGGAGTCAAGACGTCGCGGTTGCGGACGAGCCATGCGTTTCATTCCGCGCGCATGGACCCGATGCTGGCCGAGTTCAGCGCGGTCGCCGACAAGATGACCTACCGGGAGCCGCTGCTGCCGATCGTGTCGAATACGACCGGCGCCGTGGGCGACGCGTACACCGATTCCGCGTACTGGGTCGGACAGGTTCGTGCCGCGGTGCGGTTCGCACCCGCAATCCGGTCGCTCGCCGACCTGGGTGTTCGCCGAATCCTCGAAGTAGGACCCGACGCTGTGCTGACGGCCATGACCCACCAATGCCTGAGCGACGACGGCGATGGCACGGCCGGATGGCTGGTGTCACCGGCGGGTCGGCGCGGGTTCGACGAGGCGGCCTGGTTCGTGACGTTTCTGGCTCAGCTTCACATGGCCGGGATGGATGTGGACTGGGCGTCGTTGTTCGCGGGCAGCTCTGTTGCTCGAGTTCCGTTGCCGTCCTACGCCTTCCAGCGTCAGCGTTATTGGCTGGACACGCCCCGTTCGATTGCGGTGGGCAATGTCGAGCATCCGATCCTGATCGATGCGGTGCCGGTGGCAGGCAAGGACGAGTGGCTGTTCACCGGAAAGCTGTCGGACGCCCGTCATCGGTGGATCGCCGATCATGTCGTGTTCGGGACCGTGGTGGTGCCAGCGACGACATATCTGGAGTTGGCATCGGTGATTGGTGCGCGGCTGGGTGTGGAAATCGTCGAGGAACTGCTGCTGGACATTCCGCTGGGCATCGGGGACCGCGCTGTCGATCTGCAGGTCGGCGTCGGGGGGGCCGACCCGGATGGGCGACGACGCTTCACGATCTATTCCGGGGCCGAGCGAATCGAGGGTGCCGACGCGTGGGTACCGCACGCTCGCGGTGTGCTGGCTCCCCTCTCGACAGCGGGCACCGCGTCGAAATGGGATGAGCCGGTATGGCCGCCCGCGGGTGCGGAGGAACTCGATGTGCAGGCTCTGTATCGACGGATCGCCAGTTTGGGAATGGAATACGGTCCGGCGTTCCGTGGTGTGCGCACGGTGTGGCGGCGAGGGGAGGAGATGTTCGCCGAGGTGTCGTTGGACGAGGCGACGGCTGGGCAGGCGACAGGGTTCGGGATCCATCCGGCGTTGTTCGACGCGTGCCTGCATCCTGGGGTCGACTTCATCATGGAGGACGTCCCCGCGGGCCGGGTTCCGTTGCCGGTGTCGTTCAGCGGTGTGCGGTTGTCGCGGGCAGGTTCTCGGCCGGTCCGACTTCGCGCCGCGCTGCTCGGCAGCCATCGGATTCGGATGGATGTGGTAGATGAGTTCGGCGAACTGGTGGTGAGCGCGGACTCCGTGGTGGTGCATCCCGTCGAGCGGCGCACAGTGGACCGTATTCGTCCGGGTGGTGATTCGTCGTCGCTGTATGGCATCGAGTGGGTGCCGGTGACCCCAGGGCCTGCCGGGCCGGTGGAATCGATGGCGGTGCTCGGCGCCGGGAGCGTGACGGGGATCGATCATCGGTTCGCCGGCGTGCGCGAACTGGCGGCTGCCGATGACCGTGCTGGATCAGTCGTCTGGGTGATCGACGGCGACGAATCGGGCGTCGGGAATCTCGCACAGGCAAGTCGGCGGATCGTGCAAGAGACCCTGGAGCTGCTGCGGTCGTGGCTGTCGGAATCGCGGCTCGCCGAGACACGGCTGATCGTGGTGACGCGGAACGCGTCAGGCCTGTCAGGGGAGTCGCCCGATCTGGTCTCCGCGGCGGCGGCGGGGTTGCTGCGCAGCGCGCAAGCGGAGCACCCTGGCCGAATCGTGCTCCTCGATCGCGACAGCGAGATCGACGCCGGGATGGTGTCGGCGGTCATGGCCACCAGAGAGCCCCAAGTGGCGGTACGAAATGGTCGCTTGCTGGCGCCGCGGTTGCGCCGGCGGTCAGCACTCAGCGATACGAGCGGTCGCGCCTCGACACAGCCGGTTCCGGCCGGCATGTCGTTCGGGGCGGGGACGGTGATGGTGACCGGGGGCACCGGCGGGTTGGGTGCGCTCGTGGCGCGGCATTTGGTGACAGAACACGGAGTGCGCCGGATGTTGCTGGTATCGCGGCGGGGCCGCGACGCCGAGGGCGTAGCAGAGTTGGTCGCGGAGCTGTCGGCGCTTGACGCTGTGATCGACGTGGCGGCGTGCGATGTGGCGCATCGGGATGGCCTCGAGGCGGTACTGGCGGAAATCCCGTCGGAATTCCCGTTGTCCGGAATCGTCCATGCGGCGGGCGTAGTGGATGACGGCACCGTCGAGACCTTGACCGCTGGGCAAGTGGATCGGGTGTTCCGTCCGAAAGCGGACGGGGCGTGGTTGTTGCACGAATTGACCGGCGATTCAGATCTCTCCGCGTTCGTAGTGTTCACGTCGGTCGCCGGGGTGACCGGTTCGCCGGGACAAGGCAATTACGCTGCGGCGAATGCGTTCGCCGACGCGCTGGTTGAACTCCGGCGGGCGGCGGGCATGCCGGGTGTGTCGGTGGCCTGGGGCCCGTGGAACGCGAGCAGCGGGATGACCGGAGACCTGGGTGCGGCCGGATTGATGCGATTGCGGCGGTTGGGCGTTCGCCCGCTCGGCAAGGCGACCGGGCTGTCGATGTTCGACGCGGCAATGGTCGCGGACTCAGCCCTGGTGGTCGGTGCCGAATTCGATGCGGCGGGATTGGCGGAGCAAGCGGAGATGGGTGTGCTGCCTACGGTGCTCAGTTCGCTGGTGTCGGTGCCGGAGCCCGCGCGTGGGGACAGCGGGTCGCTGGTGAGGCGGCTGGCGTCGGCGTCGGTCGGCGAGCGCGATGAGGTCGCGCTGGCGGTGGTGCGTGAGCAGGCAGCCGCGGTATTGGGGCACGCCTCCGCCGAGGCGATCGATCCAGGGGCTCCGTTCACCGAGTTGGGTTTCGATTCGCTGGCGGGAGTCGAGTTCCGAAACCGGCTCGCCAAGTCCACCGGTTTGTCGCTGCCTTCCGCCGTTGTCTTCGATCACCCCACCGCTCGGGCACTGGCCGACTATCTTTCCGCCCGGATAGCCGAAACCATGCACACCACGGTGGGCACACACACCGTGCCGCGTATGGATTCCGGGATCCGGGGTGCGCTCACCGATCTGGTTCTGGCAGCGCACCGGCGCGGTCGAGTCGGCGCCGCGATACCGCTGCTACTGGAGAGCGCCAAGCTCGCCGACACGTTCGCGACCGCCGATGAGGTGCTCGTGCGGCCGACTCTCATCCCATTGAGCAGGGGCACATCCCGGCCCGCGCTGATCTGCGTGCCGTCGTTCGTGGTCGGTACCGGACCGCATCAGTTCGGTCGGCTGGCGCGCGAGCTCGGTGCCGACCGCACGATTGCCGCGCTGCGCCTTCCCGGGACCCAGCCTGGGGAACCGCTGCCCGGCTCATGGGATGCGTTGCTGGACTGTCTGGCGATGGCCGTGGCAGAGGTCGGCGACCGGCAGCCGATCGTTCTCGTCGGCTATTCGGCGGGCGGTGTGATCGCGCAGGCGCTGGCACATCGCCTCGAGCGGAGCGGGCGCGGGCCTGCGGGGGTGATCTTGCTCGACTCCTATTCGCCCGACGATGCTGAGCACAACCATCGGGTCCTCGCGAGTGCGGTCGGCTCCGTGCTCGACCTGGACCACGAGGTCACCGAGATCGGTGATCATGGCTTGGTCGCCATGGCGAAGTACGCGCAGATATTCGACGAACGGCAACCCGTGTCGATCACCGCGCCGACGTTCGATCTGCGGGCATCGACACCGCTGCCCGGGCTGGATGATATCGCCGAACTGGCGCCCGCGTGGCTGCACGCCGGCAAGACGGTCGAAATCGAGGCGGACCATTTCTCGATCATCGGAGCGGCGTCGTCCGCGGCGGCGGACGAGATACGGCACTGGCTCGCCGAACTCGGCGACGCCGAGTCGAGCACGATCGTGACGCCTGGCATCGAAGAAGCGAGATAGAGGAATTCCCATGGTTGAACCAGCGAGTGATATCGCCATTGTCGGAATGTCGTGCAGGATGCCGGGAGCTTCCGACCTCGAGCACTTCTGGCGATTGCTGCGCGAGGGCCGCGATGCCGTCGGATCGGCTCCCGCCGACCGCCCCGGAATCGATGAGACGGCGGGATTCCTCGATTCGGCAACAGAATTCGACGCCGACTTCTTCGGCGTGCCGCCGAACGAAGCGCATTCGCTCGATCCCCAACAGCTACTCGGCCTCGAACTGAGCTGGGAAGCGTTGGAAGACGCCGGATTCGGCGACCGCGCGGGGACGCGAGCAGGCGTGTTCTTGGGTTGCACCGGCACCGATTTCGCCGAAATTGTCGCGTTACGAGGAAAATCCAGCATCGGTCGGCATTCGCTGTGGGCGGTCGGTCGAGGAGTTACCGCTAACCGAATCTCGAATTACTACGGGTTCACCGGACCGAGCTTGGTCGTCGACAGCGGGCAGTCCTCGTCCTTGGTCGCGGTGCACCTGGCCTGCGAGTCGGTCCGCGCCGGTGATTGCGATGTGGCCGTGGCAGGCGGGTTGAATCTCATCCTGTCTCCGTTGAGTGGTGAACGGTACGAACAGTTCGGCGCGCATTCGGCGACGGGGAAATGCCACACCTTCGATGACCGGGCCGACGGCACCGTACGCGGCGAAGGCGGCGGCATGATCGTGCTCGAGCCGGTGGCGCGTGCGATCGCGGCGGGACACCGGATCTACGCCGTGATCCGCGGCAGCGCCGTCAACAACGGCAACGAGCGGCAGGTGTTGAGCGCACCCAGCGCCGCTACCCAGGCCGCCGTCATCCGGGCCGCTCTGACGGCGGCCCGGATCGACGGCTCATCGGTGCAGTACGTGGAGCTGCACGGCACCGGTACGCCCGCGGGCGACCCGGTGGAGGCGGCAGCTCTGGGCGAAACATACGGGGCGGGCCGTCCGGCGGGTGAGCCGCTCGCCGTGGGGTCGGTCAAAACCAATATCGGGCATCTGGAAGGCGCCGCGGGAATCGCGGGTTTGATCAAGACCGCACTGTGCCTGCGGCACGGACAGCTGGCGCCCAGCTTGAACTTCCGCAATCCCAATCCCCGGATCCCGCTGGAAGACCTGAGGCTCCGGGTGCAGACCAGCACGCAGCCATGGGCAGACGATGTGCCTCGCCGGGCCGGTGTCTCGTCGTTCGGCATGGGCGGAACGAACGCGCACGTAATCCTCGAGCAGGCGCCTGCCACGGCTGCCGTCGAGGTGGCCGGCACCAGCGGCGAGCCACGGCCCGCAGTGTGGGTTCTGTCGGCTCGGAGCCGAGAAGCCTTGCGGGAGCAGGCTGTTCGTTTGCGCGAGTGGCTGGCGGACGGCCCGCAAGCCGGTGTCGCCGAGGTGGCGTACTCGCTCGCCCATACCCGGACTCCGTTGGAGTGGCGGGCAGCGGTCGTGGGGTCCGGCGCCGATCGGATGAGCGCAGGGCTCGCCGCCCTGACCGAACCGGCGCCGGCGCTCGGCGATCCAACTGTGATGTCCGGCCGGGCCGCCGCGCGCCGGGTGGTGTTCGTGTTCCCGGGCCAGGGCAGCCAATGGGTGGGAATGGGCGCGGAACTGCTGGTGTCGGACGAGGTCTTCGCGGCATCGATCGCGGACTGCGAGGCGGCGCTGGCGCCGTTCGTGGACTGGTCGTTGACCGAGGTGCTGCGGGGGACACCGGGCGCCGCCTCGTTGGATCGCGTGGATGTGGTGCAGCCGGTCCTGTTCGCGATGCTGGTATCGCTGGCACGGCGGTGGCAGGCGGCCGGGGTGCGACCGTCCGCCGTGGTGGGGCATTCCCAGGGCGAGATCGCCGCCGCGGTGGTGGCCGGTGGATTGTCGCTCGAGGACGGGGCGCGCGTGGTGGCCTTGCGGTCACGCGCGGTCGCGGAACTGCTGGCGGGATCGGGCGGTATGGCGTCGGTCGGCTTGCCTGGCGACGCGGTCGCGGACCGGCTGGCGGCCTTCGGTGGCCGGTTGTCGGTGGCGGCGGTGAATGCCCCCGGCCAGACCGTGGTGTCCGGGGCGGCCGACGCGATCGAGCAATTCCTCGCCGATTGCGCGGCCGAGGGGATCTGGGCGAAACGTATTCCGGTGGACTATGCGTCGCACTCGGCGGCGGTGGAACGGATTCGCGGCCGGGTGCTGGCCGATCTGGCTCCGATCCGGCCGAAAACCGGCGATATTCCGTTTCTCTCGACGGTGACGGCCGAGTTCGTGGACACGGCCGGGCTGGACGCGGCGTACTGGTATCGCGGGTTGCGCGAGCAGGTGCGCTTCGCCGAGGCGATCGAGGCGTTGCTGAGCGCGGAGATGACCGCGTTCGTGGAGACGAGTCCGCATCCGGTGGTCGCCTCGGCGATCGAACTGGTGGCTGCGGCACTGGGCGCGGCCGACCGGGTGGCGGTGTGCGGGACCCTGCGGCGTGGTCACGGTGGACCCGAGGAGTTCGCCGCGGCATGGGCCCGGGCCTACTGTGCGGGTATCGACGCGCTGGCGGCGGAGTTGGCCCCGCCCGCCGCGCGAGTGGACCTGCCGGTCTACGCGTTTCAGCGCCGCCGTTGCTGGACGCCGGAGGCCGGCTCCGGCGCGGGTGCGGCGGATATGCGCCGCGCCGGGCTGATCGCGCCCGCCCATCCGATTCTGGGCGCCGCCGTGGCGGTGGCGGAGCGCGACGAATGGCTGTTCACCGGGCTGCTGGCCCCCGACACACACCGCTGGCTGGCGGATCATGTCGTCTTCGGGGCGCCCGCGGTCCCCGCGGCGGTATGGCTCGAGGCCGCGTTGAGCGTGGGCGTCTGGGTGGGCGCCGCGGAGGTCGAGGAACTGCGGGTCGAGACGCCGCTGCCCGCTAACCTGCCGTGGGCGATCCAGTTGCGCGTGGCGGCGGCCGGCGAGAGCGGGCGGCGGGCGTTCACCGTCCACGCCCGCCCGGCCACCGAGGACGACCACGCCGCTGTGGAATGGTCGCGGTGCGCGCAAGGGATGCTTGCCGGAGACCGCGATGAGCTCCCCGTCCCGCCGGGCGTCGAGTGGCCCCCCATCGGAGCCGAGCCGTTGGCCGCCGAAGAACTATACGACCGGCTGGCTGGTCGTGGGCTCGGCTACGGCGTGGCGTTCCAGGGAGTCACGGCGTCGTGGCTGCGAGGCGGCGAAGTGTTCGCCGAGGTGTCGCTCGATGAGGCGGTGGGCGATCAGGGCCGGTTCGGTATCCATCCCGCGCTGCTCGACGCCATGGCGCACGCCGCGACGGATCTACTGGCCGACGACTCGCCCACCCGGACCGCGATGCCGTTGTCGTTCAGCGGCGTTCGGCTGTACCGCAACGGGGTCGCCGCCGCACGGGTGCGGATCGAGCGTCTCGGTGACGACACCATGCGCGTGACGGCAATGTCCCCGGACGGCGACCCGGTGCTCATGATCGGGTCGCTGCGGCTTCGCAGTGTCGATCGGATGGTGGACGAGCCGCAGTCGGCGGCGGCCGCGGCTGCGCCCGTTGTTCCCGCCCGCCGCAGGCGTGCCGCGGTGGAGGGGCCGCTGGCGCCGCGGCTGTTCGCCGTCCCGGAGCCGGAGCGCGACGCGCTGGTGTTGAAAGTCGTCGCCGAGCAGGCCGCGGCGGTACTCGGTTACGAGTCGGCCGAGGCCGTTCCCGCCGATCTGCCGTTCACGGCGTTCGGATTCGACTCGCTGAGCGGAGTTCAGTTGCGCGACCGGCTGGTCACTGCCACCGGGCTGGCCCTGCCCGCGACGCTGATGTTCGACTACCCGACGCCCACCGCGGTGGCGCGGCTGGTGCGCGCCCGGCTCGAAGGGGTGGATCTCGCCGGGCCGCGCACCGTGCGCCGTGCTCGATCCGACGAGCCGATCGCCATCGTCGGGATCGGCTGCCGTTTCCCCGGCGGTGTCGGGTCGGCCGAGGACATGTGGCGTCTCGTCGCGTCCGGAAGCGACGTGATCACGCCGTTTCCCGAGGACCGGGGGTGGGATCTGGAGCGGCTGTTGCATCCCGATCCGGATGAGCCTGGCACGGTCTATATCCGGGAAGGCGGATTCCTGGCCGCCGCGGCGGATTTCGACGCCGGGTTCTTCGGGATCGGGCCGCGTGAGGCGGCGGCGATGGATCCGCAGCAACGGCTGATGCTGGAGGTCGCCTGGGAGGCGCTGGAGGACGCGGGCCTCGACCCTGCCGCGCTACGCGGTACGGACACCGGCGTGTACGTCGGCGCCTGCGCCTCGGGCTACGCGGAGGGCGTGACGGGGGAGTACGAAGGTTTCCGGCTGACGGGGACGTCGCACAGCGTGATCTCCGGCCGCGTGGCCTACGCCTTCGGGCTGGAAGGTCCGGCGGTCACGGTCGATACCGCCTGCTCCTCCTCGCTGGTAGCCATCCATCTGGCCTGTCAGGCACTCCGTCAGGGCGAGACCTCCCTGGCGCTGGCCGGTGGGGTCAGTATCTCGGCGAGTCCGGCGCTGTACGTCGACTTCGCGCGCCAGCGGGGCTTGGCCGCGGATGCGCGGTGCAAGCCGTTCTCCGCCGCGGCCGACGGCGTGACCTGGTCCGAGGGTGTCGGCGTGCTCGTCGTCGAACGCCTCGCAGACGCCCGTCGCCTCGGGCACCCGGTACTGGCGGTCGTGCGCGGTAGCGCGATCAACCAGGACGGTGCGAGCAACGGCCTGACCGCGCCGAACGGTCCGTCGCAGGAACGGGTGATCGCGGCGGCGCTGGCCGACGCGGGGTTGACGCCGACGGATGTGGACGCGGTCGAGGCGCACGGCACCGGTACCGCCCTGGGCGATCCGATCGAAGCGCAGGCGCTCATCGCCGCATACGGCGCCGAGCGGGCGGAACCGCTGCGCATCGGATCGGTGAAATCCAATATCGGTCACGCCGTCGCGGCCGCGGGTGTCGGTGGTGTGATCAAGATGGTGCAGGCGTTGCGGCACGAAACCCTGCCGAAGTCATTGCATCTCGCCGCGCCGAGCCCGCATGTGGACTGGTCGGCGGGCTCGGTGCGGCTGTTGAGCGAGCCGGAGCCCTGGCCGGCCGGCGGCCGGGTACGTCGTGCCGGGGTGTCGTCGTTCGGGATGAGCGGGACGAACGCGCACCTCATCCTGGAAGAGGCGCCGACGGGTCCGGCCGAAAGACCCCGCCCCGCGGCCGAGCCGGGTGATCGTGATCGGGGTGTCCGGACGTGGACCGTATCCGCGCGCACCCCGGCAGCCCTGCGAGCGCAGGCCGTTCGGCTCACCGAATGGCTGACCGCGCGGGACGACGTGAACGTGGCGGATGTGGCGCACACACTGCTGCGCCACCGCGCGCAGCTGGAATATCGCGCCGCGGTCCTCGGGCGCGAACTCGATGATCTGCGGTCCGGGCTCGCGAGTTTGGCCGGACCCGCGACCGCCGAGAGCGATCTCGTGGTCACCGGCCGGGCCGCGCCGCGGCGGGTGGCGTTCGTGTTCCCGGGTCAGGGCAGCCAGTGGCCTGCGATGGGCGCCGAACTGCTCGCCGCGAACCAGGTTTTCGCCGGCTCGATCGCGGAATGCGAGGCGGCGCTGGCGCCGTTCGTGAACTGGTCGTTGACCTCGGTGCTGCGGGGGGAGCCGGGCGCGGCATCGTTGGACCGGGTGGATGTGGTGCAGCCCGCGCTTTTCGGGGTGCTGGTGTCGCTGGCGCGAGTGTGGCGGGCGAGCGGGGTGGAGCCCGCTGCGGTCGTGGGGCACTCGCAGGGTGAGATCGCGGCGGCCGTGGTCGCGGGCGGGCTTTCACTCGCCGACGGTGCGCGTGTGGTCGCCGTCCGGTCCCGGATCGTGGCCGAGGAACTGGCGGGAGCCGGCGGCATGGTGTCGGTCGGGTTGGCGGCGGACGCGGTCGCGGATCGGTTGACCCGGTTCGGGGACCGATTGTCCGTGGCGGCGGTGAACGGGCCGGGGCAAACCGTGGTGTCGGGGGAGACGGCGGCCGTGGAGGAATTCATGGCGGCCTGCGCGACCGACGGCGTGTGGGCGAAACGGATCCCGGTGGACTACGCGTCGCATTCGGCCGCGGTGGAGTCCATCCGCGATCGGGTCCTGGCGGAGCTGGCTCCGGTCGCGCCGGTACCCGGGTCGGTGCCGTTCTTCTCGACCGTGTCCGCGGACTACGTCGACACCGCGATGCTGGACGCCGCCTATTGGTATCGCGGCCTGCGCGAGCCCGTCCGGTTCGCCGAGGCGGTCGAAACGCTGCAACGCGCGGGTGTGAACGCCTTCATCGAGGTCAGCCCGCACCCGGTGCTGACGGTCGGGATCGAGCTGACGGCGGACGCCCTTGGCGGGTCCGGCCGTGTGGCCGTCCTCGGCACCTTGAAACGCGAACACGGGGGGCCGGAACAGCTCTCGCTCGCGCTGGCGCGCGCCTATTGTGCCGGTATCGACGTGGCGGCGCCGGTATTGGCGCCCGTCGCGACCCGGGTGGATCTGCCGCGTTACGCCTTCGAGCACAGGCGGCATTGGCTGGTGCCCGGCGGTGCGCCGGATATCCGGCAGTCGGGCCTGGATGAGGTGGCGCATCCGTTGCTGGCGGCGATGGTGCGGTTGCCGGACACCGACGAGGCGGTGTTCACCGGCAGGCTGTCGCGGGCGGCATATCCGTGGCTGTCCGATCACGCTGTCGCGGGTGTGGCCTTGCTTCCCGGCGCCGCCTTCGTGGAACTCGTCCTGCATGTCGGCGCGGTGGTCGAATGCATGTGGTTGTCGGAACTGGTGCTCGAGGCGCCCCTGGTGGTTCCGTCGTCGGGGACCGTCGAGCTACGGGTGGTGGCCGGCGCTCCGGACGAGTCACGCACCCGCCGGGTGTGGGTGTACTCACGAACGGAGGAGGCCGCATCTCGCGCCGAGCGCGGTCCGGCCGACCGGATCTCGGACGGGAACTCACCGCGGTGGGTCCGGCACGCCGCCGCCACGATCACCGCCGAAACGGATGCGGCTGTGGCCTCGGTCGTGGCCGTGCGCCCACCGGCCGGTGTGGCCGCGGTCGATATCGCCGGTGTTTACGCGGAACTGGCCGAGCGTGGCTACGAATACGGCCCTGTGTTCCAGGGGCTGACCGCCCTGTGGCGCGGTGACGGCGAAGTCTTCGCCGAAGTGACGCTGCCGGAACCGGGCCGCGCCGGGATCGCCGAATTCGCACTGCATCCGGCGCTGCTGGACGCGGCGCTGCATTCGGTTCTGCTTGGTGGGCTCGCATCCGACGCGCCGGAGGGGACGGTCGCGGTGCCGTTCTCCTGGGAGAACGTCAGGTTGTATGCGACGGGAGCGACCGCGCTGCGGGTCCACGCGGCTGTGTCCGGGTCCACGGGCGCAGGACCTCGGATCGCGGTGACCCTCACCGATACCTCCGGCATGCCGGTGGCCGAGGTGGGCGCGTTGACTATGCGCCCGATCCCGGTGGAGGCACTCGGACGTTCCCGGCCGCGGAGCGAGGGACTCGGCTACCTGGTGGAGTGGGTCGCGTCGCCCGAGCCGGAAGATGCAGCCCCGGCCAACGCGGTCTGGGGTGAAGCCGAGGACGGCGAGACAGTGACGATCGCGGGGCGGGTGGCGACGGTGATCCGGCTCGATGAGGCTGCCGACCGCGCTCTGCCGGGAGTGGCACGTGATGTGGTGACCGCGGTGACCACGCGGGTGCAGCGGCTGCTGGATCGGGAGGACCCGATCGTCGTGGTCACCCGGCGGGCCGTAGCGGTGCATCCCGGCGAGCCGGTGGATCTGTCCGCGGGTGCGGCGTGGGGGTTGCTGCGCACCGCCCAGAGCGAGCACCCGGACCGGATCCTCCTCGTCGACGTCGACGATTGGGCCGGTTACCGGCACGGTGTCGGCCTCGCGATGACTACAAGCGCCGAACCCCAGTTCGCCGTCCGTCGTGGTATCGCGCACGTCCCGCGCCTGCGACGGGCCGCCGACGACATCGGGAACGCGAGTGTGGCGATGCGGGCTCCGGCGTGGGCACTGACCCACCATGGCAGGGGCACCCTGACCGGCGACAACCTGACGCTGGTCGAGACGACGGAGGCATTGCGGGCCCTGGCCCCCGGCGAGGTCCGGGTGGCCCTGCGGGCGGCCGGTCTCAATTTCCGCGATGCCCTGATCGCCCTGGGCATGTATCCGCAGCCCGACGCTGTGTTGGGTGTGGAGGGTGCTGGTGTGGTGGTGGAGGTGGGTGCGGGTGTGTCGGGGTTGGTGCCTGGTGATCGGGTTTTCGGGTTTGTGACGGGTGTGGGGTCGGTGGTGGTGGCCGATC
>NZ_JAMFLC010000026.1:0-125407 GCF_023501985.1 Nocardia sputi
ACACCCGGCCGCGCCTGCTCCTCCGTAGGCGCGACCGCGGCGGCACCACACAACAACGCCGACCACATATTGATCACCGACGCATCGAAAACCAACGGAGCCAACTGCAAAACCCGACTCCCCCCATCAATCCCCAACCGCACACCCTGCCCGACAGCAAGCTCCACCACACCCCCATGCGACACCGCAACACCCTTCGGCGCACCCGTCGTACCCGAGGTATAGATCAAGTACGCCACCTGACCAGGATCCGGAAACGGCAGCGTCATCTCCGGGTGCGCTTCCTTGCTCGATTCGCACATATCGATGATCGGAAGATGATCGACGCCGATGTCGGCCAGCACTAAGGCCAAACGGTCTGCCAGCGCCGATGTCGTCACCACCGCCGCCGGTGCGGCATCACGGAGCACGAACGCGAGCCGGCGGTCGGGATACGACGGATCCAGGGGAACATAGGCACAACCAGCTTTCAGAGCAGCCAGTACCGCGACGAACGGATGCTCGGTCCGAGGCAAGAGCAGCGCAACTCGGTCGCCGGGCTCGACACCACAGCCGATCAGCCGGTGCGCGAAGCGGGTCGACGACCCGTCCAGTTCCTTATACGTCCAGGTTCGGTTGTCGAAGACGAGCGCAACGGAATTCGGGGTGCGCGCGACTTGTGCGGCGAATGCTTTCGGCACCGATACCCGGCCACCGCAGTCGGATTTCGGCGCGGCACCATTGCCGAAGGACTCCAACTGCCGGATGTCCTGTGCCGCCAGCAGTTCGATCGCGGTCACCGGTACCGCCGGATCGGCCGCCACCGCAATCAGCACCCGAACGAACTGTGCGGCGATCGCGTCGACGGAGGCCGCGTCGAACAGGTCGGTGGCGTACTCGATCCAGCCGGTCCAGCCCGCGACATCAGCCTGCTCGACAATCGCGATATTCAAGTCCATCCGGCAAGTACCCGTCGCCACGGACACCGGCTCGGCCGTGAGGCCGGAGAATTCCGCGTCCGCGGCCGTGTTGTTCTGGAACGCCAGCAGAGTCTGGCACATCGGGTGGTAGGCGGGCGATCGGATCGGATTGAGCTTCTCGACCAGTACCTCGAACGGAACATCCTGGTTCGCGTAGGCGGCCAGAGCCTTTCGCCGAACCTGAGCCAGCACCTCGGCGAAGGTCTGCTGCGGAGTAAGCTGAACACGCAATATCCAGGTGTTGACGAAGAACCCGACCAGGTCCTCGAGCGCTTGATCGGTCCGACCGGCGATCGGCGAACCGATCACCACATCCGCTCCGGCGCCCAGTCGGTGCCACAGCACGACCAACGCGGCCTGCAACACCATCGATGCCGTCGCGCCCTCGCTTTCGGCCAACCGCGAAATCGCCTCGCGCACGGTGGGCGCTATCGCAAAGGACACGAATTCGCCGCGGTGCGACATCGTGCGCGGCCGCGGTCGGTCGGCGGGCAGGGTCAGCCGTCGCGGAGCGTCCTCCAGTTCACGCTTCCAGTACTCGAGCTGGGTGGACAGCAGGCTGTCGGCGTTGTCTTCCGAACCGAGTAGTGCTTGCTGCCACAGCGTGTAATCCACGTACTGCACGGGCAGCGGGGGCCACCCGGGCGCATGACCGGCGACGCGCGCTCGATAGGCGCCGGCCAGATCGTTGAACAGCGGTGCGGCGGACCAGCCGTCCGCGGCGATATGATGCACGACGATCAACAACAGATGCTTGTCCTCGCCGCAGCACAGCAGTTGGGCCCGGATCGGAATCTCGGTGGCCAGTTCGAAGTGATACCGGGCCACCTGCGCCACAGCGGTCTGGCGCTGGATGTCGTTCCAGGTCGTGCCGTCCACCGTGGCCCAGCCGAAGTAAGCGGCGTCGGCGGGGATGACGCGCTGGCTCGGCACACCATCCGATTCAGGGAAGACGGTCCGCAAAGATTCGTGCCGAGCCACGACATCCGCTATCGCGGCCCGCAGGGCGTCCCGGTCCAAAGGCCCGATCAGCATTCGGACCATGGGAATGTTGTAAGTCGCCGAAGGTCCTTCCAAGCGATGCAGGAACCACAGTCGACGCTGCGCGAACGACAACGGAATCATCGGCGGTCGCGGCGAAGGTCGCAACGATGGACGCGGTTCGACCGCCGCGTCGAAGTCAGCGGTCAGTCTCGACACGGTCGGTGCGTCGAACACCGCACGGACCGGGATCTCGATACCGAGCACGCTGCGGATCCGGCTCGACAACCGTGTCGCCGCCAGCGAATGTCCGCCGAGAGCGAAGAAGTCGTCATCGACGCCGACCTTGTCCAACCCGAGGACCTCCGCGAACAACCTCGCCACCGCCTCCTGCACCGGCGTCCCCGGCGCCCGAAAAGCACGCTCTGAGGCATATTCCGGCGCAGGCAGCGCAGACTTGTCTACCTTCCCGTTCACCGTCACCGGAATCTCGTCGACCACCACGATCGCCGCAGGCACCGAATACTCCGGCAATCGATGCGTGACAAACCGCCGCAACGACGCCGAATCAACGCCGGCACCGACTACCACCGCATACGCTGCCAACCGGCGATCACCCACCACATCCTCACGGACCATCACCACAGCCCGGGTCACCTGCGGATGCATAAGCAGCGTCGCTTCCACTTCACCGGGTTCGACCCGGAACCCGCGGATCTTCACCTGATCATCGACCCGGCCACAAAACTCCAACTCCCCCGAACGATTCCACCGCACCAGATCACCCGTCCGATACAACCGACCCCCCACCCCACCGAACGGATCAGCGACAAACCGCCCCGCCGTCAACCCCGACCGACCCCAATACCCCAACGCCACACCCGACCCCCCCACATACAACTCACCCACCACACCCACCGGCACCCGCCCCAACCGAGCATCCAACACCACCAAAGCAGCATGCGACACCGGCGAACCGATAGACGGCACACCCGAACCCACACCCAAACGACCAGTGATCGTGCAAAACACGGTCGTTTCGGTCGGACCATACCTATACACCATCGGAAAGCGCCCAGCCCACTCATCGGCCAACTCTGCCGATAACACCTCAGCCCCCACCGACAACAATTCCAACGAGCCCAAATCGCTGGCAGACAACACCGCCAGTGTCGAGGGCGTCACATGAACATGCGTGACTGCGACACGAGAAATCAGCGCCGCCAGCGCATCCCCCGGGCGCGCCTGATCTTCCGTTGGCACCACCGCAACCGCACCATTCAACAATGCCGACCACATGTCGATCACCGATACATCGAAAACCAGCGGTGCGAACAGCAGAATCCGGCTTCCACTGTGTACCGCGTAATGCCGCCTGTGGGCAGCGACCAACTGGACAACGCTGGCATGAGTTACCGCGACGCCTTTGGGTTCACCCGTCGTTCCCGAGGTGTAGATCAGGTAGGCCACCGACCACGGATAAGGGAAGGCAACCGGCGTATGTGGCTCGGTGTCGAGCGTCGGATCAGCGATATCGATGACGGACCTGTCGCGGCGGTCCAGCGACCGCAACAGTGACTCCGCGCGGGCCCGCAGGGCCGCTGTGGTGACGACCGCCGACACAGCGGCGTCGTCGAGGATGTACCGGACTCGGTGATCCGGATAGTTGGGCTCGATCGGAGCATAGGCCGCGCCGATCTTCAGAGCCGCCAACAGTGCGACATAGCTGTGGGCGCAGCGGGGCAGCAGCAGTGCCACGACATCCCCTGTTCGGACACCGCAACCGAGCAGCCGGTGCGCTACCCGGGTGGACTGTCTGTCGAGCTCCCGGTAGGTCCAGGTCTGGTCGTCGAAGATGAGCGCGACAGCATCCGGTGTCCGCGTCACCTGCGCGGCAAAGGCCTCCGGTATCGATGTAGCAGGACCGCGGTCGACAGACAACGCGGCCCGATTGCCGAATGTATCCAGCTGTTGGATCTCCTGGCTACCGAAGAGTTCGAGTGAGCCCACCGGGACGCTCGGATCCGCGACGATGCCGCGCAGCACCTGCATGAACTGCGCTGCCAACTCGTCGATTGTCTCGGACTCGAACAAATCGGACGCATAGGTGATGTGGGCATGCCAGCCCGCACCGCGTCCTCGATCGGTGATCACGATCGTCAGGTCCAACTGAGAAGTTCCCGTGTCCGTGTGCACGACCGTGCTGTCGACACCGTCGAGATCCAGATCCGTGACGATGTCGTGGTGGAACACCAGCATCGTCTGGAACACCGGGTGGTGCGCCGAGGACCGGATCGGGTTGAGCCGCTCGACCAGAAGGTCGAAGGGCGCGTCCTGGTTTTCGTAGGCAGCGAGCGCTTTTCGCTTGACTACCGCGAGCAGCTCGGACGCCGACTGGTCGGAGGTGACGTTCGCACGGAGGACCCAGGTGTTGACGAAGAAGCCGATGAGCTCGTCCGTGGCCTGGTCGGCGCGGCCGGCGATCGGCGAACCGACCAGGATGTCGTTGCCCGCACCGCGCCGATGCAACAACACCACCAATGCGGTTTGCAGCACCATCGCCGCCGTAGCACCGGCGTCGCGAGCCAGGCGGAGGATGTCGGATCGGAGTCGCGCGTCCATGTTGAATGGCCGGGTGCCACCCCGGTGCGATCTCGTCGGCGGGCGCGGGCGGTCCGCGGACAGCTCGAGACATGGTGGAGCGGCCGTCAATTCGGCGCACCAATAATCGAGCTGTGCGGACAGTACCTCGGTCGGTTCGGATTCCGTGCCGAGCAACTGTCGTTGCCACAGAACGTAATCGGTGTACTGCACCGGTAGCGGTGCCCGCTCGGGCGCTCGGCCGCCGAGTCTGGCGTGGTAGGCAAGCGCCAGATCGTTCAGCAGCGGCCGAGACGACCAGCCATCGGCGGCGATGTGATGGAGCACGACCGTCAATACGTGCTCTGTGCGGCTGCGCTGAAACACCGTGACGCGCAGCGGAACGTCGCGCTCGAGGTCGAAGGTGTAGGCCGCGGCCGCCGTTATCTCGGCGGCCAGCCGACCCGGTGCCCACGCACCGGCGTCGACCAGGGCCCAACCGACATCGGCATGATCCACATCAATGATCCGCTGTCGCGGAATGCCGTCCACTTCAGCGAAGACCGTGCGCAGCGATTCATGGCGCGCGAGCAGGTCGATAAATGCGGACCGCAGGGCAGTCAGGTCCAAAGGACCGGTCAGTGACCACGCGAGTGGAATGTTGTACGTTGCCGACTGCCCTTGGAGGCGGTGCAGGAACCAGAGTCGACGCTGTGCGAACGACAGCGGCAAAGCGTGCGGCCGCGGCATCGGCTGGAGCGGCGGACGCATGAGCCGCCGCTCGTTCAGCGCCGGCGCCAACCCTGACACCGTGGGTTTGTCGAAGATCGTGGCGACCGGCACATCCATTCCGAGCGTTGCGCGGATCTGGTTGGTCAACCGAGTCGCGGCCAGGGAGTGGCCGCCGAGCTCGAAGAAGTTGTCGTCCACACCTACCCGGTCGCGCCCGAGGATCGCGGCGAACAGTCGAGCGAGCTCGACTTCGACACGGGACCGCGGCGCACGATACGGAACCGTCGACAGGTATTCCGGCACCGGCAGGGCCGCCTTGTCGATCTTTCCGCTGATCATCACCGGAAGCCGGTCCATGACCGCGATCGCGGCCGGCACCATGAATTCGGGCAACCGGCGTCCGAGCCGACGCCGGACGGCCTCGGGTTCGATGCCCGCGCCAGGGGCGCTCGGATCCGGCACCACATATCCGACCAGTCGTTTCTCGCCGTCCTGATCCACCTGTGCCACAACGGCGGCCCGACCGATCCCCGGCAGGGCAACCAATTCTCTTTCGACCGCCCCTGGTTCCACCCGAAACCCGCGAATCTTCAGCTGATCGTCGACTCGGCCGACGAACTCCAACTCGCCCGCCTCATTCCAACGCACCAGATCACCCGTGCGATACAGCCTGCCGCCGGATCCACCGACGGGATCGGCGACAAACCTCGACGCGGTCAAGCCCGCCCTCTTCCAATAGCCCCGCGCGAGGCCGGATCCCCCCACATACAGCTCGCCGATCGCACCTGTCGGCACTCGGCGCATCAGGTCATCGAGCACCACCATGCCCACGCCCGGTACCGGTGTTCCGATCGACGGCGTACCCGATCCGACGGCCAGCGGTTCGGTCATCGACACCATCACGGTGGTCTCTGTCGGGCCGTAGGCGTTGAACATGGCTCGATCGCCGGCGAATCGGTCCACGAGCGCCGCGCTGCACGGTTCGCCACCGGTTACCAGCGTCACCCCCGCCAATTGTTCGGCAGTGAGTACTTCGACCGTGGAGGGTGTGAGATGTGCATGAGTCACTCTCTGGCGGTCGATCAACCGAACGAGGGCGGCCCCGGGCAGGGCTTCGTCATCGGTGGGCACGACGGCGGACGCACCGGCCAGCAGTGCCGACCACATATTGAGCACCGACGCATCGAAGACCAACGGCGAGAACTGCAGTACGCGGCTGTCGCTGCGGATCCGCACCCGCCGAATGTGCGCTGTGATCCGATCGCACACGGCACCGTGCGATACCGCGACGCCCTTGGGCCGCCCTGTCGTTCCCGAGGTGTAGATCAAGTAGGCCAGCTCCTGTGCATCTGGCAACGGCAACGCGGAGAACGGTTGGCTGTCGAGCCGCCGATCGGATACATCGACGATCGGGATATCGTCGGCTTCGACCGGCAGCGCCGCCTCGACGCGGGAAACGAGTTCGGCCGAGGTGACGACCGCCATCACACCCGATTCGGCAAGCACGGCGGCAATCTGATGATCAGGGTATGCGGGCTCGATCGGCACATACGCTGCCCCCGTCTTGAGGATGCCCAGCACCGCGGTGATCCAGTGCATCGAACGCGGCAACACCAGGCCAACCGTTCGACCTGGTCGTACGCCCAGCCCGATCAGGAAGTGCGCTTGACGAGATGACAGCTGGTCGATCTCACGGTAGCTCCACTCCTGGTCGGCACACACCACAGCGCGGTTGTCCGGCACCCGGTCGACCTGTGCGGCGAACAGCCGGAGTAATGAGCGGCTTCCGCTGCCTATCTCCCGCAGCGCCGCACAGTTGCCGAAGGCATCCAACTGCGTACGTTCCGCTTCGGACAACGGCAATTCCGACCGTGGCTTCATGGTGCATCCTCCTGTGAAAATTCCCGTCGCTCGGGTGCAGCGCTCGACATGAGCAATCCGGACCACATTCCGGGTCGATCGGCCGCTCCTCGGAAGCACGCGCATTCGAGGTGGGGCTTGTCAACGATGTGGTGCCGCCGGACGAACTGGACGACTGCGTCGCGGGCTGGACCACCTTCGGGAACAGGCCGAGCTCAGACGGACGTCGATTCCACGATCCACAAAGGGCCATCGGCGCACTCCACCCGCTCCCCCTCCCCAGGGTCGAGGCGAGTACGCAACACCCTGATGCGACGATCGCCGATCTGCGCGACCGGACCCGTCCCGAGAGAGCGCAACGCTCGGACCTGGTTGTGTACTACGACAGCAGTATTCGACCAATCCACCCGATAGAATCCAGGTTCGAAGGACGACTCGTACGACGCCTCCCCCGCATCCTGCGGAAGTCCGGGAATTCCAGCCACGACCTTGTTCAGCGCGTCGGGCAACAGGTCGTGGATCACCGGATCCATACGACCCCACAACCGTTCCGGCGTCGGATCCTCGTCCAGCAATATACCGCCCCGACTGGACAGTATCTCGCCGGTGTCGAACTCTTCATCCATTCTGTGTACCGTCAGTCCGAATCCCGTGTCACCATTTCTTATGGCCCACGCAATCGGCATCGGCCCCCGATGTTTCGGCAGGAGTGACGGATGTATATTGAGCACACCGAGTTCGGGAATCCGCAGAACAGCGGCCGGGAATTTCCAGGGGAATCCGCACGCCACGATGACGTCGGGTCGATATCCGGGTAATGCGTCAGCCAGCCCGGCGGCACTGCCTGGCAGCACCAGGTCCATCCCTCCCGGTATCACTTCCAGCAACTCCCCTATCACCGCCGCCGACGACGGCAGGATCGGAGAGCCTGACTTCACCGAACGAGCCAACAAACAGGACACCACAGAATATCCGGATTTCTCGCACACCGAGTTGATGGTTTTGAAGTGCGCAGCGCCACCGGCCACGATCACGACCCGAAGCGCGTCTTCCATGCTCGCAGTATTCCAGGCAACACAAACTTCCCCATGGATGGGCATGCTCGACTCCATCACACACAGCGATGCAGCCCGGTAAAATTTTATCCAGAAATCGGCACGGAGGGGCCCATCCGCTACCGATGACGCGACCCGCCAGCTGCCGCGCTACCCAGCCCCACTCCTCCGCACCGTCCAGCACCATCTTGAACCCACACCCACACAACGCCTTCCGCCACTCGATGCCGCTCGGTTTCACCGTCGCCCACCCGCCGAACAACCAGTCCGTGCGGTGAAACCGCCCGAGTTCCGGGAGCATCAGGGAAACGAGAGCGTTCCCAACGGTGGACCCACCGTGTCGCCGTGAATTGTCAGATCGGATTAAACTTCCCGAGCGACGACCCGCTCGGCTGCGGCCGTGCCCCGAGGCGGGCTCCCCAGGGAATGGATGTGATTCACGATGAATCTCGCACGCCGTGCACACCAACTGCCGAGGCGCCGATCTCTGCACCAGCGCATTTCCACCGATGCGCCACTCCGGGTCGAGGTCTCAACGGCCGGAGCGTGAGTTGGTGAATTCGGCTTGCGAATTCTTGGTGTCGGAACGACAGTCCCACCAACGTCGATGCTGATCGCGGACGGCGGCACGCTCGCCCAGCAGAGCCCGGCGCAAAGCCGGATGGCACCGGCAAAACCTCGGATGCCTGTTGACCGCGCTCGACGCCGGTGGGCACGGCCGGCCGGCGGTCGAGTGGAATCGACCGGACGGCGGTGTCTTCCTCGTCATGCGCCTTCAGGCGAACCTCGCGCTCCTGGAAAGATCAGCGTCCAAGTACGGCGTGCTGTGGACCCTGATGGACCAGTTCTATCTCGACGGAAGCGGCAGCCGCCGACTGCGTTTGTCGTGCAGCGACCTCGATGTAGCAGACATCCGGAGCGGATTTACACGGCTGGCCTCGTTCATCGAAAACGAGGTTCTCGCACGCGAGCCGCTTGCCCCGCCCGGGAAGGTTGATGCGTATGGTCCTGAGGACGGCCATATGAACGGGACCAGCGCAGTGCCGCCGAAAAATCCGATCGAAGCGGACATCGTGCCGAGAACGCCTCGTGTTCGACACGAATTGCCGAGTTTGGCACTGCTGCTGGCGGCCACCACGATCGCCTACCTGTGCAATCTCAGCGCCAACGGGTGGGCCGACGAGTTCTATTCGGCTGCCGTGCAGGCTGGTTCGGAGTCGTGGAAGGCATTCTTCTTCGGGTCCTCCGACTCCGCGAACTCGATCACCGCCGCCAAAATACCCGCGGCACTATGGCCGATGGAACTGTCGGTGCGGGTGTTCGGGTTGAACAGCTGGAGCATTCTGGTGCCGCAGGTATTGTTCGGTACCGCGTCGGTGGCTCTGCTCTGGGCGGCGGTACGCAGGTCCTTCGGGCCGGGCGCCGGGTTGCTCGCCGGATTCGCGCTCGCGGTGACACCAGTGGCCGCACTGATGTTCCGGTTCAACAATCCCGATGCCCTGTTGGTGTTCTTGGAGGTCGCCGCGGCGTGGGCGCTGATACGAGCGCTCGACGACGGACGTACCCGATGGCTGGTCCTCTGTGGCGCTTTCATCGGATTCGGTTTTCTCACAAAGCAATTGCAGGTAGTGCTGGTGTTGCCCGCCCTGGCCCTGACCTATCTCGTCACCGGTCCGCCCCGCCTCGGCAAGCGCATCGTCCAACTGCTGGCGGCCGGTGTTACCATGGTCGCGGCAACCGCCTGGTGGCTACTCACGGTGGAACTCTGGCCGGCCAGGTCGCGGCCGTGGATTGGCGCCTCGCAACATAATTCCGTGCTCGAATTGACTCTCGGCTTCAACGGATTCGACCGGCTGACGGGAAACGACCGGCGCGGCGTCGGCACGCCGGGAGTCGAAGCGGTCCGCCGGGCAACCGCACCCAGCGATACGGGCATCGCCCGGCTCTTCGAACCAGCGCAGGGTGGCCAGATCGCGTGGCTCATCCCAGCGGCGCTGGTCACCTTCGTGGCAGGACTCTTGTTGTGCGGAAGATCCCCTCGCACCGATTGCCGGCGAGCAACGCTGCTCCTCTGGGGTGGCTGGCTGGTGGTCTCCGGGCTGGTGTTCAGTTATATGGCAGGCATATTTCACCCCTACTACACGGTGACCCTCGCTCCGGCGGTCGCCGCTCTGGTCGGCATAGGCGCCGCCCTCGCCTGGCAATACCGTGACCGACTGTCGGTGCGCCTTTCCGCGGCCCTCGCGCTGGGAGCTACCACGGCGACCGCGTGGCTGCTATGGAGTCGCAGTGCGGATTTCGCGCCATGGCTGCGTTGGGCGGTGCTGGCAGCCGGATTGCTCTCCTTCGTCACCGCGATAGTCCGTGACAAACCCGGCGTCGTTGTTGCGGCTGCCGCCGCGCTGACCGCATTCGCGGGACCGGTCGCGTACACTGTGCACACCATCGCGACCCCGCACCACGGGACAAATCCCATCGCGGGACCGGTAGTCGCCGCACCTACCGGCGGCGGCGTGACTCCGGCGTCGATCGCGTTCTTCCTCGAGCCCTCCACACCGAGTTCTGAAGTGGTTCGTCTATTGCGGCGCGACGGTACCGGTCACCGCTGGGCCGGCGCGGCAATCGGATCGATGAACGCGGCCGGATACCAAATTGCCGCCCAGCTGCCTATCATGCCCATCGGCGGCTTCAACGGCCGCGATCCGTCTCCGACGCTCGAACAGTTCAAAAGATACGCCGCGCAGGGCGAGATACGCTATTTCATCATCACACCGAACGGGCGAGAGCGCGAGACCGGAGCAAACGCACATATCACCGAATGGATCCAGGACCACTACTCTCCCACGATCGTGGACAGCGTCACTCTCTATGACCTGTCGATCCCAGCCAGACAGAAGAATTGAGCCGAAATCTTCGACAGGCGTCGGATTCCGAACGCATCCGGGCAATCAACGACCGCGGCCGTCCGGCTAGCTTCCGTCGAGCACAGCGGCCAGGCGCTCGACACCTTCGCGAATCTCAGCGGGGTTGTGCGCTGAAGGACATGCGCGCGACGACCTGTTCTGCTCCCGACGCCGACGTCACGGCGGCGGGGCTGAATCCACAGTCCAAGAAGACGGAGACCCCGTACCCGGAGCAGAAACAATGCCGGTGGACCGGCCATGAGCGGCCGGGGTTGGGTGAAGACCTCGTAGGCCCAGTCCGTGAACCTACTGTCCCGAGTGAATACGGCCACATCGTACGATTGACCCCGACAAGGTGTCCACGCCCGAGCCTCTTTCGCGCACGGCGAGGATTGCCCGACCACGGCTGGAGTTGTCCACACCCAGAGACCGTGCGGAATCGGATCCTCGTAGGTGACCGTGCAGGTGAGCGTCTGCCCAACCCCGTTGTCGAGCTTGGACGTGGTGACAGGCTGCGCATCCACTGGTCGACAGGGCGCCCGCGAATCGGTGCAGCGCATCGTCCGCCGCGGTGCCGACCTCAGCGCACGATGTGGGTAGTGCCGAGTATCCGGAGTCGGCTTCAGTGATTGTCGAAGTCGTGTCCACCGACAGGGTTGTGCGGGAAGACCGCGCCTTCTGGTCGTGATCGCGCAGTGGCCGCAGGCCGGTGGCCGGTGGCCGGTGAGGGGTGGGCGATTCGGTCGAGGTGCTCGTCGCGCAACGACAATCACGGACCGTCATCATCCAGTTGCTGCGAACGTCGAAATCGGCCGATACCAACGTCTTCCGCGTGATGGTGGTGTCGAATTGACCTTGATCAACGGTGTTTGTGGATGACCGATGTAACCAGTCAGGAGTACGCGCGTGCCACGTGAAATCGATTCGGCTGTGTTCCCGCATCTGGAGGCGGACCTCGACCGCGTCCGTGACGTTCTCGGACCCGTGCGGTTCGAGGGCAGGCCAGAGTTGACCGCACTCACCGACGAAGGGACCGACACCTCCCGCCGCCTGGTCCGCCCTACCTTGACGTTGCTGTCGTATTACCTGCTCACCGATCCTGCGACGCCCGCCGACGACCGGGCGGTGCGCGCCGCCGCCGCCGTGGAGTTGCTGCATCTGGGCTCGCTGTATCACGACGACGTCATCGATCACGCCTACCAGCGCCGCGGCCGGCCCAGCGCGAACGTGGTGTGGGGATCGCACATGGCCGTACTGGCTGGAGACTCCGTGACGACCGAGGGCGGGCGCGTACTGCTCGAACTCGGCCGACGTGAAGGGCTCGCGGGATCGACCGCGAGTGCGCACATGTGCGCGGGCATGGTGCTCGAGGCCGCCGACCAGTACGTGGCCTCCCGCAGCGAGCAGGCCTACCTGGAGTCGATCGACGGCAAAACGGCGGCGCTGCTGTCGCTGGCCTGCCGGGTGGGCGCGATGCAAGCCGGCCGCCCCGAGGATCGAGAAGAGGCGTTGGCGGTGTTCGGTCGACAGTTCGGGATGGCCTACCAGTTGTATGACGACATTTTCGATTTGACCTCGACCGCCGAAGAAATGGGCAAGCCGGTCAATCAGGATCTGCCCGAGGGCATCTACACCCTGCCCGTGATCCGCGCCGCAGCACGCGATCGGGACCTTGCCCGCCTGCTGCGCAGCAGAATGACCGGTGAGCAAGCCGCACGTGCCCGCGAACTCGTCGTCGCCTCCGGCGCCGTGGACGAAGCACTGGCGCGAGCCGAGGAATTCATGGACCAGGCTGCCGGTCAGCTCGCCACCCTGCCCGTCGACCCGCGCGCCCGTCACGCGATGACCGCCTACGCCCGGTCCATACTCGATCGGCGAACTCCTGGTCCCACGGTCTCCCGGGCCTCGACGCAGCCACCCCAGACCCACAGTGAGGTGGTCTCTGCGCAGGCCGCGTCATGGTTGCGGAGCTGGCTGGTGGACACCGGCCTGGCCCTGACACCGACCGAGGCCGCCTATCACCGGTGGACGGGAGGGCTCCGGGTCCCGGCACGGACCTGGGCCCCAGCAGCGGACGCGGCCCGTGAACAGACCTTCGCCGGCATGTTCACGCTGGCCCTTGTGTGGGACGACCTGTTCGAGGATCCGCAGCTGACCGACCCCGAAGCCGTCACCGCGCTGCGGCGTGGCCTGGTGGCCATGCTGCGCCAAGACCCGCAGGCGCCGTCGCGGCCTGGAGCGATCCCGACGGCGTGGGCGAGTTTGTGGCCGCGCCTGCGCGAGGGCCGCGGCACCCGCTGGCAGCAGCGGTTCTTCGACAACCTCGAGGAGTGGTTCGAAGCCTGCGAACGCGAAGCGCACCAGCGCATCAACGGCGACATCCCCGCCACGGCCGACTATCTGCCGCTCCGGAAGTCGACCAGCGGGTTCGAAACCGCCATCGCCTGCCTAGAGGCATACCAGGACCGTGAGGTGCCGTCGATGCTGCGCAACCACCCCGTGATCCGCCGTCTCGAAGAACTGCTGTTCTTCGTGGTCTTCGTGGAGAACGATCTTGCGGGGCTGGATCGGGACGAAGCCGACCAAGTCCCCTACAACCTGGTCCGCGCGATCCGTCACGAGACCGGCTGTGCCCGCAGCGAAGCCGTCGAGCAGGTACAGCGCCAACTGGCCGAGCAACGCGCCCAACTCGAGACGGTGATCCGCTACATCCCCGCCCTGCTCCGGGTGCTTCCCGGCCTGTCCGGTCAGGGGAAGGACTATGCCGAGATGTACACAAACATAGTGAGAGGGGGGCTCTGGGGGAGTCAAACCGATCGGTACAGGAAAACCGCAGATTCTGCGGCGCCGGACCTGGAACGCTTGCGCCGTGAGATCTACCATCCGGCAGCCGAACCAGCTCAGACCGCGTCGTAAACCCCGCAGGCCGGCCCGAGATGCCAGGTCCGAGCAGGCCGACCTGCAAATATCAGGTGTCGTTCAGTCTGCGGTGGGCTCGGCTCGCAGGTAGCGGTAGACGGTTTCGCGGCTGATGCCGAACTCGGCGGCCAGAGCGAGACGTCGGCGACCCACGGCAGTTCTTCGGCCTGGCACCGAAACTTCGCCGCCCAGCCGCCGCGCCCTCTACCGCGCCATGGTCCGCCTCGGCCGCAGCATTGCAACCCACACACCCCGCGACGGAGACTCTCTCGGCACTTGAGCAAAGGCGCGCCTGCTCGAGCACGCCACTGTGGTATCGGCGTCGAGGACGCGGTATAGGTGTGGCGAGTTGGCCGGCAACGCCGTGGCGCATGCCCGCGCCCCGCGCGGGTGCCGGTTGATCAGGGCTGGTCGCCGCTGGTTTCGCGTGGAGGTCGATGACGGTTCACGCGCGCCGGTACGCTTCCGCCGCCCTGGTCACATCGGCGGGCGCGGGTTGATCCTGGCCGATGAGCTGGCCACTTGCTGGGGTGTGGACTACCGCGGCGGCGGCAAAACGATGTGGGCCGAACTCGGCGCCCGCTGCGTCGGCGAGTGAGGGTCAGTTGTCGGGTCCGGTGTGGGTGGGTCTTGTCGGGAGAGTTGGGCGTTGAGTTCCAAGGCTTCGGTGAGCTGGTCCTCCAGGACGATGATCCGGCACGCCGCCTCCAGGGGTGCGCCGGCGTCAACCAGCGCGCGGGCGCGGGCGGCGATACGCAGCTGGTAGCGGGAGTAGCGGCGGTGCCCTCCCTGGGAGCGTTGCGGGATCAATAGTTCGACGGCGTCGAGACCGCGCAAGAAGGCGGGGGGACGCCGAGGATTTCCGTGGCCCGGCCCATGTGGGCTTCAGAAGATGTCTACATCCTGGAGTGAAGCTTTTTTCAGTACACCGTTTCGCTCTGCGACGACGTCGCCGCAGGCCGGATCTGATGATCTGGATCAGCGCCAGCGCGTCTGTGCTGTTACGCGATGTGCAGAACCGCGTCGGCGCCGTCGAGGGTTGCTTGGTCGAGCGGGAAGTAGCCTTGCTCGGGTGTGGGATCGGTTCGGATGCGAGCGGGCCCGAGGGTGGCGGGGCTGGTCAGACCCCAGGTTTGTATGCGCTCGCTCAGTAGACCCTCGTAGGTGTCCGGCTCGGGGACGCCAAGTCCGACAGCCGTGCTGTGGCCGAGACTTCCGGCGACGAAACAATAGCGTTCGCCGAGCAGGGAATCGGCGATCGCCCCGGCGCTGAACCAGGTGAGATCCATGCCCGCGAGGGACCAGCGGCACCGATTTCGTCGCAGGTGACCGTTCTGCGCGAACACGAAAGTCGCGCCTCGCGGACTCTCGGCTCGGCGGATGGCGAGCAGGTTCTGGGCCATGAGGGCGTCCCGAACCGCGAGCATCCGGGATACCCGGGCGGTTTCGTCGAGTTGCCGGTCGGCGGACTGTTTGTGGTAGCGCAGTAGGCCGAGACCGGCGGTGAGATGCGTTTCGGCAGTGATCCATTCGGCATGTGAGGTGGCCGCGATGAGTTCCGGTGCCCGGGCATAGAGCATGGTGAGCATGTCGTCGGCGATTACCCGCAGTCGCTCGGCCTCGGCTGTGGCGCCGGGCGAGGCGGCCGCATCCATGATCGCCTCCATACGGCTCCATCGCTCGTCGTCGCCGGTCAGTCCCGCGAGGTCGATGGCAAGTCCCAGATAGTCGCGGGCGAATTCGAGGTAATGCCGTGGACTGGGGGCGCTCGTCATTTCGGTGGGTGCATCGAACCCGTGGAAGGACAACTGCTGGTCTTCGGTCCTGGTCGCGTTGTACTCGCGCATCCAGGTGACCAGCTGCCTGTTGGCATCGAGCTTTCCGAGACCGTGCGAGAAGCCTTCGTCAATCACTTGCTCGAGGGAGCCGACCCCATTCCGGACGAAGTCGTCTACGGTCAGCGCCGCCACGCGGTCGGTCTCGATCGTGATTGATCTGAAGCCGCAGCCGACCAACTGAGCGAATAGTTGGTTGCGGACCCGCGCAAAAGCGGGTTCTTGATGTGTGGGTTCGCCGAACGCCAGCAAAGCACAGGTCGCGGGAACGAAGTCTTGAATGTACTGGCTCATGTGTCTCTACCGTATCGTTGAATTCACTGTTGAGACTTAGTCGATATCGAGCCCTCGGAGAACCACAAAAGTCTCAAACGGGTGGGCTTCCCAGTCAGTCGGTCTCGACTCGATTCGCGCTGCGTCGCTCCTTCGCATGACCCGTTGTGTACATCGGCTGGCGGCCTCACCGCCATTACCGGAAGCAGAGAAGCGCAGGGGTCCCGTGGCCGAAGTCAGAAAAGGGTGTCGCGGACCCGAAGCAACCGGTAGCCGGTGGGTCCGAGCTGGGCGAGTCCGGCGTCGACTCGACACCCACCAAACCAGCGACAGCCGGGGGACACAGAAAGGACGGTCACCAGTGCCACGATCGAAAGGACCCCCTCGACAATCTCCGCACACCGGAGCGGTCCCGCCACCACATACCCACCCAGTTCGAATGGGGCACACAACGCTACCGGCTCCACGTCGTCGCACCCACTGTCGCCGACGTGGTCGAACCCGCCGGAGGTTGGCTGTTCGACCGCGCCCTGGCCGGTTGGGAGGTCACAGTGCTGCTGGCTCAGATGTCGGACCCGCGCCCACTCGACGTCCTCGGCGTGCAAGCCCTCGAACTCGAACCACTACTCAACGACCATGACCGCCGACCGCACGCCCTCGCCGTCTGCCGGGATCTGGGCGCATGTGCTGCGGCAACTCCAGGCGATCGCCGACGCCGCCGAACAGATCGGATGGCTGGTCAGCGTGGATTCCACGATCATGCGTGCCCACTCCCACGCCGCCGGAGCCCGCCGCCACGGCGACCGCCAGGCCGAACCACCCGGCGGCTACCACAGCGAACCGGCCGATCACGCACTCGGGCGGTCCCGGGGCGGATGGGAAACCAAACTTCATCTGGCCTGCGAACACCGCCTGCGACCGTTGTCGCTGCTGCTCACCGGCGGTCAAGCCGGCGACAGCCCCCAGTTCGCCGCAGTGCTCGACAGCATCCGGGTACCGCGCATCGGTCGCGGCCGGGCACGCGTGCGTCCGGACCGGGTACTGGCGGACAAGGCGTATTCCTCGGCCGCCAACCGCGCCTACCTTCGCGAGCATGGCATCCCCGCCACGATCCCGATCCCGGCAGATCAAGCAGGACACCGCCGCAATCGCGGCCGTGCAAGCGGGCGACCACCGGCGTTCGACCGTCAGATCTACCGACACCGCAACACCATCGAGCGTGGCAGCAACCGACTCGAACAACACCGCGCCGTCCCCACCCGCTACGAGAAACTCGCCACCCGCTACCTCGCCCGTCATCCAGATCGCCGCCATCGACCAATGGCTGTGACCTCGACACCTACTTCCAGACACTGCCTAGTGTTCTGCGCCTGGGGACTGTGGATCTAACGGTGTTTGCGGCCTGACGCGCTGAGCGATGTTCAGCGGGAAGGTGCCGTGATGACGACACTTGATGCCGTGGCGAGGAAGAAGGCCGAGGCTTCGGCCGAGGAGCTGGCAGCGGCGGAGCTGGTGCGGATAGCCAAGGAGCAGGGCTTGTCCCTGACCGGGCCGAACGGGCTGCTCAAACAGTTCACCAAGACCGTCCTCGAGACGGCGTTGAACGAGGAGATGACCGAGCACCTGGGGTTCGAGCCGAACCAGGCGCCCGCCGAGCGGGACTCGGCGAACGTGCGCAACGGGACCAGGCCGAAAATCTGCCCGGCCAAGACTTTCGCCGAGCTGGAACGCCCCCCGAAGCATACACGTCGGATCTGGATGTCCCGCACATGCAATGCGTCCCCTACGGCTGCAGTGAACGTTCCGGCCGGCGCGCAACCAGCGCTGCTCGGATTCACCGGCGGCAATCCGCTCGCCCTCACCCTCGCTGCCGCCGTCGCCGCCGAAAGCGACGCCGTACCCGGTGACTGGCGACCGAACCAAGAGACGATCGCCACCTTGCTGGGACGTCTCGTCGGCACCACTCCGAGCCCCGCGCACCGCCGGGCGCTCGAGATCTGCGCGCACTCCTACATCACTTCCGAATCCATGCTGCGTGCGCTGATGGGCCCGCAGGCCGCGGATCTGTTCGGCTGGCTACGGATACAGCCGTTCATCGAATCGACCGACACCGGCCTGTTCCCGCACGACGTAGTCCGCGAAGCGCTCGAGGCCGATCTCAAATGGCGCGACCCGCAAGGCTTCGCCGAAATGCACGGCAGCCTGCGCGATTTCCATCTCCAGCAGCTGCGCGCGGCACCGCAAGCCCAGCTGTTGGCACGCACCGGAGCGCTGATCTTCCTCTACCGCGCGGATCGCCGGATGTCGGAGTTCAATGTTTTTCGCGAGGCCGGCGCGGTCCAGGATCGGCCCTACGTCCCGGCCCAGCGCGCCCGCCTGCTGGAGATGGTGCAGGAGACCGAGGGCACGGCCTCGGCGACGATCGCGGCCTTCTGGCTGGACCGGCAGCCGGAAGCCTTCCGGGTCTACCATTCCACCCACACCGACGAACTGATCGCCTTCTCGGCATGGTTGAACTCGACCGAGCCGGAAGGTGCCGATATCGATCCCGTCGTCGCGGCGGCCTGGGAGCACGCCCGCGCGAACGGCCCGCTGCGGGGGGCCGGTGCCAGCGGTCCCGGATGTCGCGCAGGACGGCGTCGTCGGTGAAGGAGAACACGTCGAGGAAGGCCAGATCGAGTTCGGCCAGACCGGTGACGAGATGCCGGTAGAGAGCGGCCGAGTCGGGTCCCTCGTCGATGCCGCCGAGACCGTTGCCGGGTGAGAGCCGGATGCCGGTGCGGTGTTCGCCGATCATGTCGGCGACGGCCTCGGCGACCTGCAAGGTGAATCGTGCGCGATTGGCGAGACTGCCGCCGTAGTGGTCGGTGCGCCGATTGGCGTTGGGTGCCAGGAACTGGTGCAGGAGATAACCGTTCGCGGCGTGGATCTCCACGGCGTCGGCGCCGGCCTGCACAGCCATCCAGGCCGCATCCGCGAATTCCCCGACTATGCCTTCGATTTCGGGTTGGGTGAGTGCGCGCGGCACGGGAGCCGGCTGCGGGCCGGTAGGGGTGAAGATGTCGACGCCCGGTGCGATCGCCGACGGCGCGACCGGTGTGTGCCCGCCGGGGGTGTTGTCCGGATGGCCCATGCGGCCGGTGTGCATGAGCTGGATGACCAGATACGCACCCGCCTCGTGTACGGCGTCGGCGACGGCACGCCAGCCTTCGACGTGGGCGCGAGTGTGGATTCCGGGAGTGTTCAGATAGCCCTGCCCGGTCGCGGATGGCTGGGTGCCCTCGGTGATGAGCAGGCCGAGGGCGGCGCGCTGGGCGTAGTAGCGGGCGGCCATCGGGGACGGGGTGCCGTCGTCGAGGGCACGGCCGCGGGTCATGGGCGACAGCGTGATCCGGTGCGCGAGCTGCATGGCGCCGACGGTGGTGGGGGTCCAGAGTTTGGTCATGGTGATGGGTCCTTGTCGGTGAGTGAACAGCTCAGACGGCGACGGGGCGGGGGCTCAGCCGGAAGATCGGCACTGGCCTGCCCGCGCTGTCGCGGTAGCGGGCGAACGAATCCGAGACGGCCTGGAATCGGTGCCAGGCCCGGTCGTATTCGGCACCCTCGAGTTCCCGGGCGGTGACGGCGGCCGGACCCGCGGGCGTCTCGATCATGATGTCGGGGTGGGCGCGCAGATTGTGATACCAGGCGGGCCTGGCGCGCGCGCCGGCCGCGGAGGCGACGACGAGCCGGTCGTCGCCGTCGCGCAACGACAGGGCCGGGTTGACGCGTTCCAGTCCGGTGCGGGCGCCGGTGGAGTGGATCAGCACGAGCCGGTCGCCCCAGCCGCCGACCCGGCCGCCGCCGGTCCGGAACTGCGTGATCACACGGGTGTTGAAGTCATTCATGGTTCGTCCTTCGGTCCGGGTGCCGTCATGGCACCCGGACAATGCAACACCTATCCGGAAGAAATATTCCGCATAAGTGGTTGCCGGTGAGACGGGCGAACGCCCGCTCCCGATCCGGGACACAGTGGAAGAGGACACAGATGAGCGAGCAGAACCGCACGACCACGGCGCTGGGACTACCGGCCGGAATAATCCATGGCCCGGAGAGCGAGGTCTACCGTGCCGCGACCAGCCCGCACAACACCGTCGCGCCCCAGCATCCGGCCGTGGTCGCCCGCCCACGTCAGGACCGGGAGGTCGCCGCACTCGTACACTGGGCGGCGGATCGGAATCTGCGAGTCGCCGTGCAGGCCAGCGGCCATGGTGCCGGAGCGGCCATCGGTGACGATCAATTGCTCATCGACACCTCCGCGCTGGACACGGTCGACATCGATCCCGTCGCCCACACCGGGCACATCGGGGCGGGCGCTACCTGGACGCGGGTGAACGCGGCCGCCGCCCGGTTCGGACTGGCCGGGCTCGCCGGCACCTCGCCCACCGTCGCGGTGTCCGGTTACACCTTCGGCGGCGGGGTCGGTTGGCTACTGCATCCCTACGGGCTGGCCTCGGCGGCCCTGCTGGCCGTCGATTACGTCGACGGGGCCGGGCGCATGCGCCGCGCCGCCGAGGATGCGGTCGATCCGATCGATCGCGAGGCGCTGTGGACCTTCCGCGGCGGCGGTGGTGTCGGCATCGCGACCGGATTGACCGTACGGCTGGTGGCGCCGACGGCGATGTGGGCGGGCTACCGCTTGTGGGGAATCGACGCGCTCGACGCCGTCATCGCGGCTTATCACCGCGGGCTGGCCGCAGCCGGGGATGCGCTGTCGACCAGCCTGGCGGTGCTGCACACACCGCCGGCGGGACCGTTTCCGCCCGAACTGTCCGGGCGTCCGGTCGTCCACTTGGCCTACGCCTCGCCCGCCGGGGAGGCCGCGGCCGCACCCTTGCTCGAAGCGCTGTCCACCGTGCCCGCTCCGGCCACCGAGGACCCATGGGGTCCGGCCGACGGTGCGCGCCTGGCGCACATCCACCTCGACCCGTCCGGCCCGATGCCGGCGCTCGGGCTCGGGCGCTGGTTGGACCCGAACACCCCCGATGTCAGCGCGGCACTGCTGAACCGTGCGGCGTCGCCCGCCGGTGGGATCGCAATGCTCGAACTGCGTAACACGGCGCGCACCACAGCCGGTCCTGAAGGGGCGATGACGACCTCGCCAGGACCGTGGCTGCTGCACGCCGTCGGTATCGGCGCCACCGCCGAACCGGCACTCGCGGCGATCGAAATGCTCGCTGCTCCGGCGGATACCGGCCAGGCGATGGCGTCCTTCGCCGAAGGCCGGGCCGCGGTCGCGAACGCACTGCCGGATCCGGCGCTGGCCAGACTGCGGGCAATCCGCGCCGCGGTCGATCCGGAGCGGCGGATCGTACCCAGCCGGGTGGGCACGGCCACCGGGCGGCGACAATGAAGAGACGATGACACCGTCTCAGTCCACACCGCCGTCCCGCCGCCGGGCCCTGCGCCGAGACGCCGCACTGAACCGGGAGAAACTTCTCACCGTCGCGGCCGAACTCATTTCCCGGCGCGGGCCCGGCGTGCCGTTGACCGACATCGCCGCTGCCGCCGGTGTCGGCGTCGGCACCTTCTACCGCGGCTACCCCCACCGCGCGGCGCTGCTGCAGGCCCTCGAACAGCGCGCCTACGCGATGCTGGAGGCCGTGCTCGACGAGATCACCGCCGCCGGCGCGACCGGTGCCGCCGCCATCGAAACCTACCTGCGCCGCTGCTTGGAACTCGGCGACCAACTGGTCCTACCGCTGCGCGGAGCCCCACCGCTCACCGACCCGGCCGCAGTCGCCGCGCGGCAGCGCATCGCCGCGGCACTCGACCGATTCCTCGGCGAGGGCCGTGCGGACGGCGCGATCCGGCCGGACGTCACCGCCGCCGACATCGTCGTCTGCGCCGCCCTGCTCACCCAGCCCCTGCCTCGCACTCCGCTGTGGTCCGATCTGGCCGACCGCCATCTCACCTTGTTCGTCAACGGTTTGCAGCCGACCCCCGGCGCACCTCTTCCCGGACCAGGCCCCGCCGACCTCGAAGCCCTGCTCGACGGTCGGCCGGCAGCGGATCCACCCGAGTGAGCGAGGCCGTGACGGCCACTCAGCGCAGCGCGTCGCGCACGAGTGCGGCGGTGACATCCGCGAGGTCCGCCGGGATCGCGGAGCCGGAGGTCAGGTAGCGGCGCACCGCGGCGATGGGCAGGTCGACGGCCGCCAGGAGCAGGGCGGTGCGCCCGCGCCCGGTCTGTTCGCCGAGCCGCGCGACAAGATCGCGCATCGCCGAGTTCCAGCGCTCGTTCTCCGCGTCTCGCTCGGCACGTACCATCTCCGGCCAGGCATCGGCGCCGAATCTGGCGGCGCCGGTGAGCATTACGTGCGCGTCCAGCGGGTTCGCCGCACACCACCGCACGGTGTATCCGGCCAGCGCCACCGCGGCCTCGACGGGATCACCGTCGAACAGCGGGTACGCCGCGGTGTGATAGCGCGCGAGCGTCCGCGTCCACAACGCGCCGAGCAATGCGGCCCGATCCGGAAACCGGTGATAAACCGACCCACTCGACACTCCTGCCGCGCGGACGACCGCGCTGACAGTCACCCCGGCGACACCGCCCGTCCGCAGTAACTGCGCGGCCGTGTCCAGGATGTGGTCCGTGTCGTGCACCAGTCGAGGCATTCCTGGACAGTACTGCCCGCCCTGCCTAGAGTCATCTCTCTAGAGAGTCTTCTTTAGAAGGGAACCGTCATGACCATCACCACCGAGGACGTCTACGCGCTCGCACCATTCGTGCGCACTCTGGGAGTGGAGTTCGATCACATCGAACCGAACCGGGTGACCGCGCGGCTGACTCACTCTGCCGCCCTCTCGACCACCGGCGGTGGCTTGCACGGCGGCGCGGTCATGGCACTGGCCGACGCGACGGCAGCTGTGTGCGCGGCCGTGAACGGCAAGCCCGGCGCACTGCCCGCGACAGCGGACTCCACCACCTACTTTCTGCGTCCGATTACCGATGTCGCCACCGCGATCGCGGTTCCGCTCCGGGTCAGCGGACGTCAGGTCGTGGTCACAGTCGAGGTGCGAAATGACGCCGGCAACATGTGCGCCCATGTCGTGCAGACGGTGCACCTGATTTCGAACCACGAGTGAGGATCGAAGGCGGTTTCTCGAACCTCATCGGACCGGTGAGGCCGTGAGCGCACGCTATCCGCGGCTGAAGCGTTCCACCAGGCGGGCGTAGCTGTCATGGCCGTGACCTGATTCGAGCGCTTCGACGACCAAGTCGGCCGCCAGAGAACGCAACCGCGTCCGGTGAGCCGATGGCCTGAGCGATGGTCATGATCTGGCCATGCGGTAGTCCGTTACCGTGTTCGGTCACCAAACGCGAGCGCTCCTTCGCACGGCTACACGCATTCGAACGCCTACGAACCGCTACGAACGCCGAGCCGACATCCGCCACGCCCTACTCAGCCTCGCCTGCTCGGTCATATTCTCCGCAACTCATTTGAACCGAGTTCTTAGCCTGATCGGGGCCGCCAGCTCCGATCAGGCACCCAGGCAAGGTCACAGCCCAAGCTACACTCGGCACCCGCCGCGCCTCCGAACGCTAGATGAGATCCCCCGCCAAGCTCGCCGCCGCGTTGCGAGGCGGTCATGAGCGATCGCCCGCCTTCCCGACTTGACCGCTGGAAGCTGCAGGAACCGCCTCATCTCAGTTGAAACCTTCCCTCCAGCGGGGCATCACGGCCAACCATCCATTCGCCGCACAGGTGGTGGACCCACTGTACGAACTGCTCTCCCGGGTTCGCGAGATCGGCACGCTAGTAGTGTTCGTGCGATTTGCTCTGCGCCCCAATGGAATCGACTTGCCGCGACACGGCGAATTGTTCCGGCCCTTCCACGAAGCGGGCGACGCCTTTCATGAGGGGGCGCCCGGAACGAGGTCGAATCGCCGGTCGCCGCCGAGGATGTCATCGCGTCCAAGCGCCGGTCCAGCTCATTCGCAGGCACCGATCTCGACCTCGTACTCCGTGCCCACGGTGTCGACACGCTCGCGATCGCAGGTGTCGCCACCAGCGCAATGGTAACTGCAACGTGCTACGTCGCAGCAGACCGCGACTACCGGGTGATCGTTCTGCGCGACGGCTGTGCCGACGACGAACGGACAACGCACGACTTCTTCATGGATACCGTTTTCCCCAATCGCGGTTTCGAGGTCGTCACCTGCGCCGAGTGGCTGCCGTCACCAACACCGCAACGCATGTCACGGGAGGCGATCCAATGCGCCGAGGAATCACTGACGGCGATCGTTGCCGAACTGCCCGGCGAGCGCATCACCGAGGTCGTGTACCACCTGCTGACCACCGACGATGAGGACATCTACATCGATGAATGGGAGTATCCCGGCTGGGACGAACCGCGGATGGGCGTCCAACTGATCACCGACAGCGGTCGGCACTACTCGGCGAGAACCACCGATGCCTTCACCGAATACGGAATCGAGATTTTCCGCAAACCGATGTCCGAGGTCCCTCGACTCGACCTCGGCGGCATCAAGCCGGTATCGGCAACCATCGTGTCACCCATTCCCCATCGAGGACGATTCCGGCCCTGGCTTCTTAGTCATGCAGTCAGCACTACCGAGGCTGTCCGGTGTGCTGCGGGCGGTCAAGAGGGTACGTCGGTCGGGTTGATGGCGAGAACACAGGCGACAGGCGGATCGAGGTCGAGGGTTTCTACCCGGAGCTCGGTGAAGCCGGCCTGGGCGAGCAGGTCCTGGAGTTCTTGGCCGGCTCGGGCCGTGGTGTCCCGGGTGGCGCCGGGGCAGCGGGGCTGGCTGACGAGCGCGATGCGTCCTGCGGGCCGGAGCAGGCGGCGCAGCTCGCGAAGCCGCTCCACCGGGTCAGGCCAGAATCCCACGGAGTTGACGACGAGGATGGCGTCGAGCGGATCGTCGAAACTCGGCAACTGCTCCACCGAGGCGTGCGTGAGATGCACTCGGCCGGCACGGACGGCGGCGGCGTTGCGGCGGGCGGCGTGCCGAACCATGGCTCGGGAGTGGTCGATCCCGAAGACATGCCCCTGGGTGGCGCGGCCGGCGAACTCGGCGATGGCGACGCCGGGGCCGAAACCGATCTCGAATACCCGATCGGTGGGCTGCACGGCCAGCAACGAAACTGCCCAGACGTTGCGCTGCCGGTTGGAGGGGCGAAGAGCGAACATCCAGCCGTTCGCCCACCCGACGAAGCCGCGAGGGTGACGGGCCTGGCGCACCAAATATCTGATCGCCCGTTGTTTGAGAGCTGTGGCTACTTTCTGCATGATCGCCAGTGAACGGCTTCAAGTATGCTTGAAGTCAAATGAGTGAACAGTTGACGATCGGTGAGCTGGCGAGCCGCACCGGTGTCGCCACCTCCGCGCTGCGGTACTGGGAGGAACTGGGCCTGCTACCGCCACCGGCCCGGGTCTCGGGCCAACGGCGTTATCCGCCATCGGCGGTCAGGCTGGTCGGTGTGGTCTTGGCGCTGCAAAACGTCGGTTTCACATTGCGGGAGGTCAAAGCGTTCATCGCGTCTCGTTCGCTGACCGACGACAGCTGGCGGGAGCTGTATCAACGCAAGCTCACCGAGCTGGATCAACGGATTGCCCAGGCACTGGCGGCACGCACCGCCATCGCCCATGGTCTGGCCTGCCCGCACGATGACATCGTCGAGTGCCCCAACTTCACCAGCGGAGTCGAGGCGCTCCTGGCGGGATGTTCTCTCGAAGAGGCGCACTCACAGGTTCATTCGTACTGACCTCGCCTCGAAATAGGCGGCCTCGCTATTGAGACCTCAGCTCTTCACCCACTCGCCGAGGTGCTCGCGATGCTCGACGACTTCCTTCGAAGCCGAGGCCTTCCCGTCAGTGAACTTCTAACCGAATTCTTCACAGCTCGCGGCAGCACGAAGCCCGGCTTGGATACCTGCAAGGGATGGCACCAACAGTAGCTCGAACAGCGACGTGGGCATATGCACCCGGCGGGTGGTACCGACTCGCGTAACTATCTGCGGCGGCGACTTACCGCCAGATCCGGCGGACTCGGACCTCATGGGCCGATCTTCCGCCGGACCGAGCCGGCTGCCGGTTCGGTCCGCGCGGCCAGCGGCATTACGGGGCATCGGGCACTTGGATGCCGGGCCTGGCGGCGGTCCGGACCGGAGGACGGGCGACGTCACGCAGGGGCGCCGAGCGGCGGGTGCTCGAGCACGCGGGGCTTGTACTCGACCAGCTGGATGCGGCCATCGAAGGTGCGCTGATCGATCATCTCGAGCGCAACGTCCGGATAGCCGTCGTAGATGCGTTCCGCGCCCGTGGCACCGGTGATCACCGGGAACATCACGACCCGGAATCGGTCGACGAGTCCGGCTCTCAGCAGGGACCGGCACAGGCTCAGGCTGCCGATCGTGCTGAGCAGTCCCGAGCCGCTCGACTTCATGGAGCGGACCGCCTCGACGGCGTCGTCGCGGACGAGCGTGGAGTTGGCCCACCTCAGTGGCTCCTCGAGTGAGGAGGAGAACACCACCTTGGACGCTCGCGTGAGCTCGTCGACGGACGCCTCTTCCTCGGGCCTGAACTCGTCTTGGCCACTCGGGACCTCGCCGGCGGCGAAGCCCGACATCAGGCGGTAGGTATTCGCTCCCATCAGGTAGGTGGCCTCGGGCTGCTCGCCGAGCCATGCGAGGTACTCCGGGCCCTCGAGGCCCCAGAACCCGGGCCATCCTTCTCCCGATGCGTAGCCGTCGAGAGAGGTGATGTAGTCGACGAGAAGCTCCGACATGGCGGTGTCCTTTCCTAGAGTGTCACGAGCTTCGACCGATCGGGAGCCCCAAACTCATCGGCCGCACTATGGGGGTGCCGGTGAGGATCGTGTCACCAGCCGCAAACGAGGGGTATTACGTGACGTTGTCGTAGGCCGATCCAACCGCCCCGACCGAGGGCTGGACCCCGGCCTCGGCGAGGCGCTCGGTGAAGGCGATGGACATGTATTGGTGGTCATGATCCGCTTGGTCGAACACCGCATGCGGCAGGGTCCGCACCCACAGCCACGAACTTCGATCGCGTAGTGGGTGTTGCAGCGCTGCCGGCTCGCACCCGGCACGGCGCCGATCGCGGCTACCGGTCCGGCGGGCTACCTGTCGGTAAGAGTTCCTCGAGCCCGATCGGCGAGAGTGATTCGGACTCGCACTCCCAGGCCGATCAACCCGCCCGCTTCTTATTACGACAATGGCCCTGTCGAAGGCACATTCGATGACATTGCGGCGTTTGTAGATCTCGGCATCGAAGCTCGGTGTCCGCCCGCCTGCCCGGCCCTTGGGTTTGCGGTTGACGACCTGGTCCCGGCGTTCGGGAATCACGGTCTGGCGATGATCCCGCCGTCCCGCCCCTTCGAGCAGCACAAGCCCGATGAACACCCCCACCAGCGCCCAGTCCCGCCAGGACCGCCTCGGCGGGTTCGGCGCCGTACCACACCGAGCGGAGAAGTTGACGCACGCTTCGATGGTCGCGCTCGGACCCGAGGAAGGAAAACCGGTGCGGGCTCGGGGTTCGGCGACCGGCAGACGTCGCCCGCGGATCGCGGTACTCGTCACACGGCGCATGCCGACAGGATGTAGGCGTGCGCGCGCAGAACACTGAACTCGACGCGGACGAGGGTGCGGTTCGCTGTGCAGGTGGTGACCGTCTTTGGCTGTTATCTGGCGAAGTACGAGCCGAGCCACCAGGCGTCGTGTGTCGGTTGAGTTCTGCGGTCGAAGGCGGCCCGGCGTTGTTTCGGCTGGTCCGTTTTCTGGTCGCGCCGCTGAAGCAACCGGGCACTGACGTAAGCGACCTCGGGAGCGGACAGAGAGCTGCGGCGGGTCCAGCACATCCAGGTCGTGGAAGCCGTCGCCGCCGCGCTACGGACGGGTGAGGAAGCCGCCGTCACAGGGTCTCGATCACTCCGGCGCCAGTCGAATGGTGCGTGACGCCGTCGTGGCCGGGTATCTCGCGCGCGGCGACTCTGCTCATCACGCGGCGCGAAGCGGTCCGGCGAACGCCTTGCGCAATGACGACGGCCCGACCAGCCGCAGCAGCATCGCCAGGATCTTCCCCTTGACCGCCTGCGGAGTGCGGGTCAGTTCGACATCGACGCGGCTGCCCGACGCGGCGGGGGTGGCGCGGAAGACCCAGCCGCCGCCCGTGCCGAACAGCTTCGAGTCCAGCGTGGTGATGGTGACGGTGTCACCGGCGGGATCCCATTCGTAGCGGGCGCGCTCCCAGGCGGCGGCGGTGCCCTCGGTGACCTCGGCCCAGGTGTCGCCGCGGTCGTGGATTCGGAAGTGCTCGGCGTCGATGTTCGGCCACACCTCGGCGCGATCGGGTCCGAAGTCGGTGAGTACCCGCACGACCTCGGCGGGAGTCAGTGTGGACAGGAGGTGAAAACGTACCGTAGTCATGGGGCTACCTTCGCCGCCGCGACCAGGGCGCCGAATCTGTCAGTTGACGCTGGGGTGACGTAATCCGGTTTCGGTAAGGTCGCGGCGGGTCGCCGCATCCCGTGACGGCCCCGGGAGGAGAACGCCCACATGCCGATGTTCGGACGAGAGACCGAGCTGAAAGACCTGGCCGCACTGGTGGACGGTCCCGGCGAGCGAAGTGGCATCCTGATCGAGGGGGAACCCGGAATCGGCAAGTCGGCACTGGTCGCGGAGGCGGCCGCCGCCGCGGCCGCCGCGGGGCTGCGGATACTGCGGACCGCGGGTGCGGAGGCCGAACACGGCCTCACCTACGCCGGGCTGCACCGGCTGCTCTACCCGCTACGCAGCGCGTTCGATACCCTGCCGAGGCACCAATTCGAGGCGCTGACGAACGCCTTGGGCATGTCGGATACCACCGAGGAGCCGAGCCTGCACCTGGTGGGGCTGGCCGCGCTGACCCTGCTGGCGGACCTGGCGGTCGAACGGCCGCTGGTGGTCGTCGCCGAGGACGTGCACTGGCTCGATCCCGCCAGCGCAGAGGTCCTCGCCTTCGTCGCGCGCCGCATCGACTCCGAACCCGTCGCTGTGCTCGCCACGGTGCGCCACGGTGCAGATTCACCGCTGCGCGAGGCCGGACTGACCACCATGCGGCTGGGTCCGCTGCCCGAGCACGACGCGAACGCGCTGCTCGACAGCATCGCACCGGAATTGCCTGCCGAGGTCCGTCGTCGGGTGCTCGCGCAGGCGCAAGGCAACCCGCTCGCGCTGATCGAACTGCCCACGGCGGTGGGGTATCTCAGCGAAACCGCTCCAGCGCTGCCGTTGACCGAGCGCCTCGAACGCGCCTTCTCGGCGCGTGGTGCCGCGCTGCCCGAGCGCACCCGATCGGCATTGCTCGTCGCGGCGCTCGATGACAGCGATTCGCTCAGTGAGACGCTGATTGCCGCAGGGATTCTCCTGGGATCCGAGGTGGGAACCGAGATTCTCGCCCCTGCCGTGGCGGCCGGGTTGATCGATATCGGTCCCGGCACGGTGACTTTCCGGCATCCGCTGATTCGTTCGGCCCTGGTGGCGGCGGCGATGCCCGAGGAGCGCCAGCGGGCCCACCGGGCCCTCTCGGACCTGCTCACCGAGTCACCGGATCGCCAGGTGTGGCATCGGGCGGCGGGTGCGGTCGGCGCCGACGAGGAGGTGGCTACGGCGCTCGAGGACGCCGCCGAACGGTCCCGGCACCGCGGCGGCGCGATCGCGGCGCTGGAGCGTGCTGCGGCGCTGAGCGCCACCCCCGGCCGACGCGCGGATCGACTCCTGCGCGCTGCTGAACTGGCCGTCGACGCCGGTCACCGCGACACGGCCGATCGCCTGGTCGACACCGCACGTACGCTCCCTCTCACCGCCGCGCAGGAGGCCACCGCGAACTGGCTGCTCAGCGGGTTCGAGGACGGGATGCGTGAAAGCCCTTCGCGTATCGGCGAACTGGCCGCGCTCGCGGCCGCCGTCGCCGCCGACGGGTATGTGGATCCCGCGCTGCGGATCCTGTGGGGTGCGGCCATGCGGTGCTTCTGGGTCGAACCCGGACCCGAGGCCCGGCGCGCGGTGCTCGCGGTCGCCGACACCTTCGGCATTCCCGACGGTGATCCGCGCAAGCTCGCGGTCGACTCGATCGTTGCCCCGTTCGAGCGCGGCGAACAGGTCCTCGGTCACCTGCGCGCGCTGGCCGCGACCACGGGGCGCGATCCGGAGGTCGATCACTTTCTCAGCAGTGCGGCCTATCAGGTCGGCGCTTTCGACCTCGCGGCACAGTTCGCGGCCGCCGCCGCACCCGGATTCCGCTCCGCCGGACAGTTGGGGCTGCTGACCCGGGCACTCGCGATCCAGGCCTGGAGCCTGGCCCGGCTCGGCGACCTCGCCGCTGCCGCGCCCATCGCGGCCGAGGCCGCGGCCTTCGCCGGGGAGACCGGGGCGCCGTTCATGCACGCGGTGGTCGTCGCGGTACAGGCCGAAATCGCGGCGCTGCGTGGCGACTACTTGCAGGCCGCCGCACTCGCAGCGGACGCCGAACGGACCGGACTGGCGGCCGGCGCGCGGCCTGTGCTGGCCACGGTGCAGCTCACCCGCGGGCTCATCGCGCTCGGCGAGGGCCGATTCGATGACGCCTTCACCGATCTGGCTCGCGTCCACGATCCGCGGGATCCGTCGTATTCACTGACGCTGCGCGCGTGTTTCCTCACCGAAATCGCCGAGGCCGCGGTCCGCGCCGGACAGACCGACGCGGTGGCGGAACTGTTGCGCGAACTGGAACCGGTCGCGGCAGCCACGTCATCGCCCGCCCTGCACATCGGAATGCGCTACGCGCGAGCGGTGCTCGCCGGTGATATGGCCGGAAAGCTGTTCGCCGCCGCACTGGAGGCGGATCTGACCGGCTGGCCGGCCGAACGCGGCCGCCTGCATCTCGCCTATGGCGAGTGGCTGCGGCGGCAGCGGCGAGTCGTCGAATCCCGCACCCATTTGCGCAAGGCGCGAGAGACTTTCGACGCCCTCGGCTTCACGGCGTGGAGTGAACGGGCCCGCCTGGAATTGCGCAGCGCGGGCGAATCGAGCCCGAATCGCGACCCGGATGCCCGCGACCGGCTCACCCCGCACGAGCTGAGCATCGCGCAACTGGCGGCCCAAGGGCTGACCAACCGGGAGATCGGGCAGCGGCTGTTCCTGTCGCACCGGACCGTGAGCACTCACCTGCACCGGATCTTCCCGAAGCTCGGGATCAGTTCGCGCGGTGATCTCGCGGGGGTGCTGCCGACCGAGGAAGAGACGGCGTAGTAGAACGGGCCTGGGCAATGGACACCGATTACGTCATCCGACGCTCGCGGCCACGACCGCGCGCTACCTAGCGTCGGCGGAATGAATATCAGCAGACGATTCTTCGGTGGTGCGCTCGTAGCGGGTGCCGCGAGCCTGACCGCCGCCTCGCTGAGCGCCTGCGGGACGGATTCCGCCACCGCGCCGGGGGCCACGACGCCGGTCCCCGGCGCGGATCTGCGGAAGGGCTCGGGCGACAACACAACCCTGGGACCGATCAAGCAGATCGACGCTGGTGTTCTCAGCGTCGGATACGCCGAATTCGGGCCCGGCACCGGTCAACCGGTGATCCTGCTGCACGGCTGGCCCTACGACGCCTACAGCTACGCCGATGTCGGTCCGCTGCTGGCGGCCGCCGGTTACCGGGTTCTGGTTCCGTTCCTGCGCGGCTACGGTCCGACCACCTTCCGCTCCACCCAGACCGTCCGCAACGGTCAGCAGTCGGCCATCGCACGCGACATCGTCGATTTCATGGACGCCTTGCACATCGACAAGGCCGTACTGGGCGGCTTCGATTGGGGCGCGCGGACTGTCGACATCATCGCCGCGCTGTGGCCGCAGCGGGTCAAGGCCATGGTCGCGGTGAGCGGGTACATCGTCACGGTGCAGGCGGCACAGCAGCAGCCACTGGCTCCCGAGGCCGAACTCGGGTGGTGGTACCAATACTATTTCGCCACCGAGCGTGGCCGCCTCGGCTACACCCGCAATCGGCACGATTTCAACAAGCTGATCTGGAAGCGCGCCTCCCCGGTCTGGAATTTCGACGACGCTACCTTCGACCGCAGCGCCGCCGCCTTCGACAATCCCGACCACGTCGACATCGTCATCTCCAACTACCGCTGGCGCTTGAGCCTGGCGCCGGGCGAGCCGCAATACGACAGCTACGAGCGGCAACTGGCCGCCGCACCGGCGATCACCGTGCCCGCCATCACGCTCGGTAGCGACTTCGACGGCGCGGCCAAGGACGGAAAGCTCTACGCCGCAAAGTACACCGGCAAGCATGAGCACCGTGTTCTCGACGGTATCGGCCACAACGTGCCGCAGGAGGCGCCGCGCCCGTTCGCCCAGGCGATCATCGACGCCGACCACCTCTGAAAGCCGGAAAGGCCGGGCCCGGTCAACCGGGCCCCGCCTTTGCGCGTCTATAAGGAGTCGCGTAGCTGGAATCCGCCGTCCGCATCGAGTTCGATCACAGTGTTCATACCGATCCTGCGCAGGAACGGATAATCGTGGCTGACCACGAGAATCGCGCCGCAATAGTCGCCTAGGGCCTCCACGAGCTGGTCGACGCTGGCGATGTCCAGGTTGTTGGTCGGCTCATCGAGGATCAGCAGCTGCGGCGGCGGATCGGCGAACAGCAGGCGCGCAAGGGATACCCGGAAGCGCTCCCCGCCCGACAGTGTCGAAACCGGCCGTTCGACACTGCTGCCGCGCAACAGGAGCCGGGCCAGCTGATTGCGGATCGCGCCCGGCGCTATGGCAGCGGCCACCGAAAGGACGTTCTCGAGCGCACCGGCCTGTTCGTCCAGATTGTCCAGGCGTTGCGGCAGATACCCGACGCGGTCGGTCAGCAGCGTCCCGCGTTCCAGATCTCGACCATGAATCAGATTTTCGAGGAATGTCGACTTGCCCGCGCCATTGCGGCCGATCAGAGCGACCCGCTCTGGCCCCTGAACGACGATGGAGCGGTCGCCGTCGCGTAGTTCCGCGATGCGACGGCTGCGCGGCACATCCGGGTCGGGCAATTCGAGACGAATGTGCTCCTCACGTCGGACACGGGATGCGGCGGTGTCCACAACTTTCTGGGCCGCGAGCACTTTCGCGTCGAGCGTGGAGCGCATCGCGCCCGCGGAGCCCTGCGCTCTACTGGCGCGGTTGCCCGCCAGGATCCGGGGTATGCCGCCGCCGCGCTGGGTCGCCCTGGCGGTGCGTTCACGTCTGGCGAGCTTCGTCTCGGCTTCGATGCGCTGGCGTTTCTCGACTTTCAAGGCCTGCTCTGCGGTGCGCGCCGCTTGCGCGGCCGCCGCCTGCTCCTGCTCGACGTGCTGCTGCCAGACGCTGTAGGGCCCGCCGAACACACCCAGCGCAGTCCCGTGCAGTTCGGCGGTGGCGTCCATATGCTCGAGCAGTTCGAGATCGTGGCTCACCACCACCAGGGTGCCGGGCCACGAGTCCACGAATTCGGCGAGCTTGGAGCGGGTCTCGCGGTCGAGGTTGTTGGTCGGCTCGTCGAGCAGCGTGATCGGTGTGCGCCGAATCCGCAGACCCGTGATGGCGATCAGCACCGCTTCGCCGCCGGAGATCTCCCCCACCTTGCGGTCGAGATCGGCGGCGCTGAAACCGATGTCGTGCAGCGCTTCGTCGGCGCGGGATTCGATGTCCCAGTCGTCGCCGATCGTCTCGAAGTGCGCTTCCCCGGTCTCGCCGGATTCGATCGCGCGCACGGCCGCGAGCGTGCCCGCGATGCCGAGCAATTCCGCGATGGTGTGGTCGTTGCCGAGGGTCAGCGTCTGCGGCAGGTAGCCCACCTCTCCGGTGGTTTCGATCCGTCCGGAGGTCGGGGTGAGGATTCCCGCGATCAACCGCAGCAGTGTCGATTTTCCGGAGCCGTTGCGCCCTACCAGACCGGTGCGCCCGGTGGTCAGGGTCCCGTTGAGCTGGGAGAGCGCGGCAGTTCCGTCGGGCCATTCGAAGGACACGTGCTGCAGAGTGATCGCTGATTGCATGGATGTGGACATGGGTCGTCGACTCTTTCCTGCTCGTGAACGAGCGGGCCGCGTGATTTCAAGACATTGCGGAAGCAGACGAAGGCGAATCAGGCTCGAAAAATCTCGGGCTGTTCGGTTACGGGGCACCGAGAGAAATGAATGAGGAATGCGCCGCCTTCGACTGGGCGGCTAGCGTCTGTCGACTTCCTCGATAATCACGTGACCACCCTACCAGCGGTGTCAGACGGTGATCGTCTGGTATTCGGTGTACTGGCCCAGCCCGACCACGCCGTACTCGCGTCCGATTCCGCTGGCTTTGAAGCCACCGAAGGGACCGTCGAATCCGATCGGCGCGCCATTGATGGTGACCGTGCCGGTCCGGATTCGGCGGGCGACGGCCAGCGCCGCGGCCTCGTCGGCCGACCACACGCCGCCGGAGAGGCCGTATTCGGAGTCGTTGGCGATGCGGACCGCGTCGTCGATGTCGTCGTAGGCCAGGACGACCAGGACCGGACCGAAGATCTCCTCCCGCGCGATGCGCATGGTCGGCGTCACATCGGCGAAAACCGTGGGGGTGACGTAGAAGCCGCCCCGCGGTCCGGGCGGGACCTGCGGGCCGCCGCAGACCAGGCGCGCGCCTTCCGCGATGCCGATCTCGATGTAGTCGCGGACGCGCTGTTGTTGATCGCCGCGAACCATCGGGCCGATGAAGGTCTCCGGGTCGCGGGGATCACCGACCGGCAGGGACTCGACCAGCGCCGCCAGCGCCGAGATGACCTCCTCGTAGCGGGAGCGGGGGGCGAGGATCCGGGTTTGGGCAATGCAGGATTCACCGTTGTTCAACAGCGAGCCGAACTTCAGGCCGTTCATCACCGCCGTCAGATCGGCATCGGGCAGGATCACCGCCGCCGATTTGCCGCCCAGTTCGAGACTCACTCGTTTGAGCTGGGTGCCCGCGATGGACGCGATCCGGCGACCGGCCGCGGTCGAGCCGGTGAACGCGATCTTGTCCACCCGCGGATGGGAGATCAGATACTCGCTCGTTTCGCGATCTGCGGGCAGCACGCTGAGCACGCCGCCCGGCAGTCCGATTCGATCCACCAGTTCGGCCAGCAGGCCCATGCTCAGGGAGTTCTCCGGAGAGACTTTCAGCACCACCGAATTCCCGGCGAGCAGAGCGGGCAGAATCTTCGAGGTCGCGGAGGAGAAGGGTGAATTCCACGGGATCACCGCCGCCACGACGCCGACCGGCTCGCGCCGCACCACACTGCGCACGCGGGAACTCGGGTCCGACGGTTCGAGGGTGCGTTCCCAGTCGAAATGCTCGGCGGCAGCGAGGTAGGCATTCGCCTGGCGGGTCAGACCGGCCTGGCCTGCCTTGGTGAACCATGCGGCGGCGCCGTTTTCTGCGGAAATGAGGTCGGCGATCCGGTCTGCCTCGTCCTCGCGCAATTTATTGAATCTGCGCAGCAATGCGATTCGCTCGGGGAGCGGGGTGTCACGCCATACGCGTCCTTCGAACGCCGTGTGCGCCAGCATTGCCGCGCGGTCCACATCGGCGGGTTGCGCCTGCGCCGCCCTGCCGATGACCGAGCCATCGTGTGGCGAGAGGATTTCCAGCAGTGCCGGTTCGCTGGGTTCGGTCCAGGAGCCGCCGACGTAGAGCCGCTCGTAGATGATCATCGGGTTTCTCCCAGGGCGAACGATGGCTGTTGGTCGCGATATGTCTCCAGCAGGCGGAGCCAGACTTCGCTTATGGTGGGGAACGAGGGGACGGCATGCCAGAGCCGGTCGAGGGGGACCTCGGCGGTGATGGCGATAGTGGCCGAGTGCAGCAGCTCGGCGACGCCTGCGCCGGCGAAGGTCGCGCCGACGATGACCCGGCGGTCCGGATCGATCAGGATGCGGGCCCGTCCGCGATAGCCGGGATCGTGCTGGATCGCACCAGCGACGCGGCCGCTGTCGTAGTCGACCACGTCCACCGTCCGTCCGGCGCGGGCGGCGTCCTCGGTGGTGAGGCCGACCGCCGCGATCTCCGGATCGGTGAAGACGACCTGCGGCACCGCCTCGAGGTCGGCGGTCCCGGCATGCGGGCCCCAACGACTGGTGTCGAGCGCATTCCCCAGCGCGCGGGCGGCGATGACCGACCCCGCGATACGGGCCTGATACTTGCCCTGATGGGTGAGCAGCGCACGGTGATTGACGTCGCCGACCGCATACAGCCACTCGCCGTCGACGGCGGTCACGGTGAACGTGTCGTCGGTGGTGAGCCACGCTCCCGGTCGCAAACCGACCGTGTCGAGGCCGAGGTCCTCGGTGCGGGGTGCGCGTCCGGTCGCGAGCAACAGTTCGTCGGCGACCAGCCGGGCGCCGTCGGCGAGGGTCAGATGGATGGTGTCGTCGGGGCCACCCGCGCGATCTGCTGCGGTGATGGTGGTGCCGAATCGCAGGTCCACCCCGGCTGCCCGGAGCCGCTCGGCGACCAGGTCCGCGGCGAAGGCTTCGACGCGGCCCAGCAGCCGGGACTCGCGGGCGATGAGCGTGACCTGGGCACCCAATGCCTGCCAGGCGGCGGCCATTTCGGTGGCGACCACCCCGGCCCCGAGAATCGCGAGCCGGCCCGGTACTTCGCGGGCGCTGGTGGCTTCGCGACTCGTCCACGGCCGCAACGCATCCAGGCCCGGCAGCGGCGGCAGCGCCGCGGAGGTGCCGGTGCACACCGCCACCGCGTACCGGGCGGTGAGCCGCACGGTCTCACCTTCAGGAGTGTGGACCGTCACCTGACGGGGCCCGTCCAGGCGACCGTGGCCGCGGATCAGGTCGACATCGACGGAGTCGAGCCACTCGACCTGGCCCCGATCGTTCCAGCCGGCCGCCATGCGGTCGCGATGTTCGAGCACCGCGGGCGCATCGAGCGCGCCGGTGACCGCGGCGGCGACTCCCGGGAAGGCCGCGGCCTCACGGTAGAGCGAGGCTGGGCGCAGCAGCGCCTTGCTGGGTTCGCAGGCCCAGTAGGAACATTCGCCGCCGACCAGTTCGGATTCGACGATCACGGTGCTCAGCCCGGCGGCGCGAGTACGGTCGGCGACATTCTCACCGACCGGTCCAGCCCCGATGACCACCACGTCGTAGCTACGAAGTTTTCTGTCGGACACGGATTTCACCTTCGATGGAGGTCAGCGGCCGGGTGCGCGCTGGGTGATTTCCTGCAGGAACCAGCCATTGCCATCGGGATCGGTGAACGCGGCGAACGAGCCGTAGCTGCGACGCTGTGGATCCGCTCCCGGCACTCGACTTTCGGTCCCGGCGTGATGGAAAACGCCGGTGGCGTCGTGGAACGGTCCGTCGACCGCGATCCCGCGCACGGTCAACTCCGCGACCGCTTTCTCGATATCGGTGACGATCAGATGCAGCCCGGCCAGACTGCCCGGTGCGGCCGCGGTCACTCCCGTGCCGAAGATGATCGAGCATTCCGAGCCGGGTGGGGTCACCTGCACGACGCGATAGCCGTCGTCCACCGGGAAATCGGCGTCGAGACGGAATCCGAGCCGCTCGGTGTAGAAGGCCTTGGCGCGGTCGACATCGGCGACCGGCACGACGGCGACTTCCAGCTTCATGTCCATGATTCGTTCTCTCCTCTAATGTCTTTCGCGACGCTTCAGTGGGCGTTGTTCCGGGCGGCCTGCTCGATCACCTCGGCGACCCGATCCGGGTGCGAGACCGTGACCGAGTGCGACGCCGCAATCTCGATCACCTGGGCGTGCGCCCGCTCGGCCATGAACCGCTGCGCCGCGACCGGAATATTGAGGTCCTGCGTGGTGACCACATCCCAGCTGGGCTTGTCGGTCCAAGCAGCGACGGTCGCCTTCTCCTCGAGCGCGGACTGCCGGATCGGGCGCTGTGCGGCGGCCGCCAGGGCGGCGCGATCGGCGGGGACGTCGGCGGCGAACTGATCGTGGAATTTGTCCTGCTGGATGTACAGATCGGTGCCGGTACTGCCGTCGGCATCGGTGAACGGCACGGCGTTGAGCGTGCCCGGCAGGGTAGATCCGGGGAACTTATTGGTCAGCTCGAACGCAGTCTCACCGGGCGCGGGCAGGAAGGCCGCGACGTACACCAGCGCCTTCACCTGATCGCTGCCCGCTGCGGCGGTGCTGATGACCGATCCGCCGTAGGAGTGTCCGACCAGGACCACGGGCCCATTGATATGGCTGATCAGTCCCCGCACAGTGGTGGCGTCGGCGGCGGGCCCCCGCAGCGGATTGGCGGCCGCCACCACGGGATACCCATCCTTGCGCAACTTGTCGATGACATCGTTCCAGCTCGACCCATCCGCGAACGCGCCGTGTACGAGGACGACGGTCGGCTTCGGCGCGTCCTCGGTCGGTCCGGCATGGGTGGTGCTCGCAGTGCAGGCGACGGCGAGGCTGCCGACCGCCACCGCAGCCGTGACCGCCGCGATCGCCCCGCCCGCGCGCCGCGTACGAGGGTGTCGAATGTCGACCATGTCGATGTCCTTCCGAGGAGCGTTGAAGCATGTTGCGCAGCCTCGACTCTGGTCCCGCTCCCCCCACCGCCACATCTGTCAACTGACGCCGACCATGACGTAGTCAGCCGGCACCGCCACCAGAAAGGCGGACGGATCGACCAGCGTCCTACGCGCCGATCACACAACGCTTCCGCTGGTGGAGGCGTGTGCGTAGTGGTCGTGTCTTCCTCCGGGCACAGAAACGACTCAACCGCCCCGGGTACGGCCGCCGCGGTGTCACCGAATACGGCGCCTGTCGCTGCTCGACGTTCACCCGCTCCCGCCTCGATCCGACCATCCCGACAGCACTGTGATCGAGGCGAACGTTCCACTCGATCAGGTCGTCGAAACGTCCCGGAGTCCTCAGAACAAGCTCGTCTGCGCTGCAACGGACCCGCCGGTGATCGAATCGTCGAGCTCGATACGCCGCCCGATGAGCTGAGTGTCGTTGGCCAGGAGAAGTTCTCCGGTCTCGGATCCGTCGCGGCAAGCGATGGTGTGCCCGTGCGCGGTCACCGCGTCGAGGACGTACTCCCCCGGCGGCAACGCCCCGCCGAAATCGATGACGGTCGCGTAGCGGCCTCGCTCCGCCACTGTGCGATAGAACTCGCCGCCACCCGACCAGGTCGTTTCAGTGCGCATCGTCCCGGTGGGCAGCACGGCGAGCGCCTCGGAGGCTGCGGCGGTCACCGCAGCCTCCACTGCCGCCCACGGAGCCAGCGGCTTGGTCAGGACGCGAGTCTTCGCCGCGCTGCCGACGGCCTGCCGGAAACCGGCCTGTGCCGATACCACCCGCTCCAGTTCGCGCACATGCATGCCATCTGGTGAGTCGGCGATGAACCGGGCGGCGAGCGCGCCCTGTTCGTACAGGCGGCGATGCCGACGTACCGCCGACGCCGTACCAACTTTGGCCAATCCCTCACCGAAATAGGCGATATAGAGATGGTGGGGCTGGGACACGTAAGCACGGATCTGCTCGGGCAAGGCCGAGATCGGTCCGCGGTGCGTGTGCACCACCGCCCACCCTTCCCGCACCCGGCAAAGCGGGCACTGCCGGCCGCTGACAAGTTGCGCGGAATCCGGACACGCTCGCCGCCCCGGGAAACTGCCGAATCCGTGATATCCCAAGCAGTATCGCGCCGTGTCGCGGATCCTGAACGCCAAGCGCGTACCGAGACCGGGCACGCGCTCGGTCGATCCGTCACCGTGGATCAGCTCATACCACCACTGGCCGCGCTCGTCCCAACGGGTGCCGCCGTACAGCAAGTTATCCGTAGTGGTCATCGGCGCAGCGCTCCGCACGTTCGTGTTGGGTCGTGGTCATCACCATGATGCGTGATGCCACCGAAACTCGTTCTGCGCGTGTGGATAACTGATGCCGCCTACCACGAGGCGTATGCCGGGCGATCCGCCGAGCTCGCAAAAATGCTGGCCATGGGTATCTTGTGACTTCCCCGTACTATACGAGGCCGCGCCACCATCCCCGGCACCCCGGCCGAGCTCCGAGCCCGGTCTGCCATGGATGTAGTGATCGCCCGCACCGGCGACGCATACCGCTGAGCGGATGACCGGTCCGAACTGTGGTGGGCGCAGCAGATGCGACATCTCCCGACCTGAGGCTCGTCAGCCAGACTCTGATCCTGGACGAGACGCCATCCAGGATCGGGGTTTGTGACCGATTCGGCCGACGCCTTCGGTCAGATTCGTTCACTGGGCGGTGGACTCACCTGTGTGACTGGTGCTTCCACCGGGACCCACTGCTGGCTCGAGAGGTTCCACTCCAGAACCTTTCCGTGCAGTGCGGGCTCGGTAGGGTCGAGGTCGAGCAGGGCCAGGCGCGCCTCGTCCGGAAGGCCGGTGGTGACCAGGATCGCCGCCGCGTTCAGGTTCTCGATGTCGAGCACGGTAACCACTTCGACATCACCGTGCGATCGCCGTGCCCGCTGAAACCAGCGTTGGCGTAGCTTGCTCGGAAGCGCTGCCGCACCGTCGGCGGCACGCTGACCGAGCGCTTCGAGGAATGCTTTGCCGAACACTGTCGCCGCGGGCGCGACCGCGCCGAACGCAGCCGCTGACCACTGCAGCAGATCGTGCGACAGTGAGCCGGGATCGCCGGGTGGCGGGCCGCCTCCGGGCGACGGCTGCACGACATCTCCACTATCGGCGCGCCCCGAGCTCGGCTGTGTCTGATTCACGGTGACCCTACCCCCATCGCTTCAGTGCGCACCGATAGTACGTCACTCCGCCCCTGTTCCACCTCGCGCGGCCAGTGCTCGTGCGGGCTGATCCTCGACCGGATTTGCAGCGGAATGGACCATTCCGCTAGTGTTGTGGAACAAAGTATTCCGTTCCAAGGAGTTGGTCATGAACGCAATCCACCCCTTCCGCGTCGAGGTTCCACAGGCCGATCTGGACGATCTCCGCGACCGGCTGAACCGGGCTCGCTGGACTCCCGCCCTGCCCGGGGCGGACTGGAGCCGCGGCGTGCCGGTGGACTACCTGCGCGAGCTGGTCGCCTACTGGGCCGGCGAATTCGATTGGCGGCAGGCCGAATCCGAGCTCAATCGGTGGCCGCAGTTCACGACCGAGATAGACGGCCAGATCATTCACTTCAAGCACATCCGCTCCGCGCGGCCCGGCGCGCGGGCGCTGCTCCTGCTGCACGACAACCCGGGCGGGGTTATGGGCCTGCTCGACGTGCTCGAGCCGCTCTCGCGCGACTTCCATCTCGTGGTGCCCTTCATGCCCGGATTCGGGTTCTCCACGCCGCTGGCCGACACCGGCTGGACCGTCCCGCGTACCGCGACCGCGATGGCCGAACTCATGACCCGCCTGGGCTACGAGCGCTTCGGCGCGCACGGCGGCGGTGGCGGTGCGAACCTGTCCCTCGAGCTGGGCCGTCAGATCCCCGAGCGGCTGATCGGCCTGCATGTCAACGCCTACGTCGCCATGCCCGATGAGAGCGCCGGTGATTTCACCGACACCGAGAAGCAGCGCATGGCCACCATCGACGCCTTCATGCGCGACGGTATCGGCTTCAACATCATCATGTCCACCCGCCCGCAGACCATCGCCCACGGCCTCAACGATTCCCCCATCGGCCTGCTCGCCTGGGTGGTGGAGAAGTTCAAGGAGTGGAGCGACCCGCAGGCCGAGCTGCCTGAGCACACCGTTCCCAAGGACCGGATGCTCCTCGACGCGAGCGTCCAGTGGTTCACCGGCACGTCGGGTTCCATCGCGCAGAGCTACCACGACCTGGCACACGACCCCATGACGTGGGCGCCCAAGGAGCGCGTCACCGTTCCCACCGCCTTCGTGGTCGCCGCCGGTGACGTCACCGTCCGCCGCTTCGCCGACCGCGACACCACGGTCGCCCGCTGGACCGAGTTCGACAAGGCAGGCGCCTACATCGCCCTCGAACAGCCCACCCTGCTCGTCGAGGACATGCGCGTGTTCTTCGCGAACCGCTGAGCCCTATCCCGATTCTTTCGGCCGCCGCTGCGCGGCAAAGCGATCGGTGTGTGAACCGGCGTCGCCGGAGGCGGCGGCATCCTGGGCATGTTCCTGTCCGCATTGCTCGTCGATGTCGCCGACTGGCGCTGGCTGTTCGTCCTTCCCGCGGCTCTGGTCATCGCAGCCCTGGCCACGACGCTCAAAGCCCTGCCGAACTCTCACGAGCACTCCTCACATGCCTTCGACACCGTCGGGGCGCTGATCTCTGTCGTCGGCCTGGCGCTGATGGCCGGGTTCGCCTTCGTCGACGGCGGCTACCCGTCCATCCTGCCCGGCATCCTCGCCATGGGAATCGGCATGGGCCTGGCGATGACTGCGCACCCGCGCCGCGGGACTCGCGGATTCGCCACCAGGTCCGCAGCTCGCAGCGCGTCGCGAGGCGGAGGGGTTGGCATCAGCCGCGGTCCTGGGATGCGACCGGGTGGAATTCCTCGGGTACGCGGATTCCGGACTCGACGGTCATGTGCCAGGCGGCTTCTGCGGCGTCCCTGTCGCCCAAGCGGCTGAGCGGCTTGGCGCATCACCGACCGGACGTGTTCCGTACGACGATCGCGCCGTAGTCCCTGCTCGGCGGATCCGGATAGTAGTCGGGGATGATGTGCTGTCGGTCGGGCACCAGATAGCCGTGCCCCCGGTACATCTCCAGGAACGGATCGACGAGGCAGCCGCCGAGCTGACGAAACGCGTAGTCGCCTGCGTCGATCTCACCGAACCGGCGGCAGTAGGCGTCGTAGCCGGGGATCTTGGCTCCGGTGAGAACATAGTCCAGCGCCAACCGCTCGGCCAGCTCGACCGGGGTCTCCATCATCACCGCGTATGCCATTCCGCCGCGCGCGGTCCGCTTCAATGAGCCGGAGGCGAGGTAGATGGCGTTCGCGGTGTCCAGATCTATCGTCGGGTAGTAGCCGTGACCGGTCACCGTATCCCAATCGCTGAGTTCGGCGATCTTGTCCGGCGTGTAGTGCATCGGGAAGCCCATCAAGGTTCCGACGACCTCATCGTCCTGCTCGAAAATCCAGAATCCTTCGGGGAAGGCGCGCAGGCGAGCTGTCATCTGGTCCCGGCTCGCCCGCTGGGCTTCCTCCCAGTCCTGCTCGACCGCCATGATCTCGTCGAGGTCATCCAGCGCCGCCTGGCGCACTTTGATCGTCATCGCGCTTCCCAGGTGACAGGCAGGCATTCGAGGCCGTGGACGAATACGCCGATCTTCCATCGCAATGTGTCCGGATCAGCTGCGAATCCCAGTCCGGGAAAGCGCTGCACCAGGGTGCCGATAGCCACCTGCGCCTCGAGTTTTGCCAGCGACGATCCGAGACAGAAGTGCAGGCCATGGCCGAACCCCAGATGCTGGTTCGGCGTCCTGGTGATTTCGAACCGGTCCGGTTCGAGGAACCGTTCGTCATCGTGATGTGCCGACAGCAGCGAAGCGACGACCAGTTCCTCGGCCGGAATGACCGTGCCTCGGAACTCGACATCGGTCAGCGGAAAGGCCCCGGTGCTGTTTGCCACCGGCGGGCAGTATCGCAACACCTCCTCGATGGCCGACTCGATGAGTTCAGGCGTGTCGCGCAGCCGCCGCAACTGCGCTGGATGACGGAGCAGCGCCCACACTCCGTTGCCGATGAGGTTGCCCGTCGTCTCGAAACCCGCCGCGATGAGCAGGAAGACCATGCTCATCAGTTCCACCGATGAGAGCCGGTCACCATGCGTCTGCGCCTCGATCAACGCACTGGTGAGGTCGTCGCGGGGATGCCTGCGGCGTAGCGCGAGGAATTCCTCGAGGTACTGCTGAAACTCGATCGCCATCCGGCGCAGGGCGTCGAAGTTTCCGTCCGACGGCGGAGCGATCAGAATTCTGGTCCACTCCCGGAACCGCTCCTGGTCTTCGATCGGAACCCCGATCAGCTCGACCAGCACGGTGATCGGCAACCGGAATGCCAGTGTGTCGAGCAGGTCCACCGAGTCCTGCTGCTCGGCCAGGTCCAGCAGACTCTCCGTCGCCTCGGCGATGCGCGGGCGCAGCTGCGAGATTCGGCGGGGAGTGAAGGCTTTGGCCACCAGTGCGCGCAACCTGCTGTGCTCGGGCGGATCGGCGTAGAGCATGTGCTTGTCCAACCGATCGAATTCGGTGACCCGGAAGTACCGGGAGCGCGCCTGATCGGACAGTTTCCGCTTGTCCTTGCTGAAACGGGGATCACGGAACAGTTCGACCACGTCGGCGTAGCGGGTCACGCGCCACTCGGGCGCCCCCTGATGCGGATTGAACAGCCGGACGATCGGTGCCTCGGCACGCATCCGCGCCAGCGTCGGCAACGGATCGACCCGCATCTGCTCACCCCACAGGTCGAACTGGTTCATTCGGGTCGCTCCAGCACCTTGCCGACTCGAAGCCAGGTCGGCCTTCCACTGATCTCCCGCCACCACCGCGCCAGGTTCGGCCGCGCATCGATCAGGTCCGCGCCGCCCGAGGCGACCAGATATTGCAAGTAGGGCAACCAGGTGACCTCGGCGAGTGAGAACTCGGGGCTGGCGAGGAACTCCTGCCTGGACAGCGTGGCGTCCGCTACGTCGAAAGGTGTCGCTAGTGCAGCGCGGGCAGCGGCGATAGCGTCCTGGTCCGGCGGCGGCGGCAACAGCGCAGCAGCGGGGCTGCTCCGGATGATCTCGTAGACGGGGCCGCCACGGACCAGCTCCCACACCGGGCCGCTGACATAGCTTTGCTCGATGCTGATCCACTGTTCCATCAGCCCGTGCAGCTGAAGGTTGTCCGGCGTCAGCGCGGGGCCCGGCAGCCGCTGATCGAGATAGCGGATGATCGCCCGCGATTCATACAGCAGGAACCCGTCGTCTTCGAGTACCGGAATCTCACCGAAGGGCTGGCGTTGCCGGTGTTCCGGCGACTTGTCGTGTCCTTTGAGAACACTGACCTCGACCAGCTCGGCTTGCTGATCCTTCTCCGCCAGCACCATCAGCACTTTGTGCGTACACGCGCTGGTGGCTGTCCCGTAAACCTTCATCATGATCCATCCTCTTCGCGCTCCGCGACTATCTTCAGCAAGTACCGAGTGATCGCCCGTGGGGTCGGGTGTTCGAAGGCGAGGGTGGATGGCAGCGCGAGGCCTGTTCGCGCGGCCAGTTCGTGCCGCAGTTGTACGGTCATCAGCGAATCCATGCCCAATTCCGTGAATTTGCCGTCGACCGGGACATCGGATGGCGAAGACAACTGGAGCACGGTAGCCGCATCCGCGCGTACCGCTGACTCGATCGCTGCCTCCTGCTCGCCGTCCGGCAGCCCGATCAACTTCTCGAGCCAATGCACCGGCTCGACGGGGACCTGATCGCGTGGGGGTTCCGGGGTGTCGAGCCAGTGACGCCTGCGCTGCCACGGATAGTGTGGCAACGACACCACCGGGCGGCGATCCGGGTAAAGGGCGCCGAAGTCCACTGGATACCCCGCGGTATAGAGATCGGCGACAGAGTTCAGCAGGCTGCGCGTTTCCGGGCGTTCCCTGCGCAGCGTCGGTATCGCCGCCCGCGCGCCGAGACAGTTCGCGACATGGCCGGAGAGCACAGAGTGCGGTGCTATCTCGAGGAAGAGCCGCTGCCCATCTCTGGCGGCAGTATGCACGGCGTCGGCGAACCGGACCGGATGCCGGACGTTGTCCGCCCAGTAATCCGTGGTCAATTCGTTTCCGGCGATCCGGTCTCCGCGTGCCGTGCTGTACAGAGGGCATGCGGTCCGGCCTGCCTCCACCGTACCGAGTTCCTGCGCGAGTTCCATGGCCAGCGGAGCCATCGACGGCGAGTGGAACGCATAGTCGACAGGCAGCCGGCGGCAGCGAACGCCTTGTCGCTGAAGTGGGCCGAGCACGGTGTGCAGCTCTTCCACCGTGCCGGACAGCACAACGGATTTGTCGTCGTTGATCGCCGCCACAGCGACCGACGTACCGATGGTAGACAACGAGGCCGCGACCTCATCGTGGGTGAGCTCGACCGCGACCATCGTCCCCGAACCGGCTGCTCGCGCCATGATCCGGCCTCTCGACACCACGATCCTGATAGCTTCCGCGAGGCTCAACGCCCCCGCGACATGCGCTGCGGCGATTTCACCGACACTGTGCCCGATGACCGCGTCCGGTCGGACGCCCCATGAGGACAGCAGGGCGGTCAGCGCGATCTGGAAAGCGAACAGCGCGGGCTGGGCGATCTCGGTGCGCTGCAACCTCGACCGATCCGGTGGCGCGGCCAGCTCCGCGAGCAGCGAGAACGATGTGTTCTTCGCGATGAGTTCATCGCATTGACCGAGCACAGCGGCGAAAACCGGCTCGCTGGACTGCAATTGCCGTCCCATGCCGATCCACTGCGAGCCCTGTCCGGAGAAGACATAGGTGAGCGCAGGCGGTGCGTCGGCTCGTGCCACGGTGGCGCCGTCCCGTGCGAAGGCGCGCAGCTTCTCGGCCAATTCGGCTCCGGACTCGCCGACCACCGCGGTCCGCCACTCGTGATGATCGCGCCGTGCCCCCGCTGTGTAGGCGATATCGTGCGGGTCGTTGCCCCGCTCGAGGACACTCGCGTGTGCCGAAGCCAGCTCGGTCAGCGCCGCCGGGCTTCGTGCCGACAGCGGGAGCACCACAACGGGCCCGGCGCGCGGTGGCACTTGCTCGGGCGTAGGCGCTTCGGTGACGACGACATGAGCGTTGGTGCCGCTCATGCCGAACGAACTGACGCCTGCGATCCGTGGCCGATCGCCCCGAGGCCACGCCACGGCCGTCTTCGGGATCACGAATGGTGTTCCGGTCAGGGAAATCCTCGGATTCAGGCTGCTGAAGTGCAGGTTCCGGGGAATCTCCGCATTCCGCAATGCCAGTACCGCCTTGATCAATCCGGCGATCCCGGCGGCAGCTTCGAGATGCCCGATGTTGGTCTTGACGGCGCCGAGTACACAACCGCCGCTGTCCGGCTCCGGTTCGCCGAAAACTTCGGTCAAGGCCTCGATCTCGATCGGGTCCCCGAGCGCGGTTCCGGTGCCGTGGGTCTCCACGTATCCGATCTCGTCGGGCCGCACACGCGCATCGGCGAACGCCTGACGCAGCATGTCCTTTTGCGCCAGCGGGTTCGGCGCGGTCAGTCCGGCCGAGCGACCGTCCGAGTTCATCGAGGAACCCCGCAGCACGGCAAGCACCCGATCACCGTCGGCCAGCGCGTCGGACAATCTCTTCAGCACCACGATTCCGCAACCCTCGCCCCTGACGAACCCATTCGCACGCGCGTCGAATGCGCGACACCGGCCGTCCGGCGACAGCGCCTGCAGATCGGCGACTATCTGGGTCACCGACTCGTCGAGAACGAGGTTCACTCCCCCAGCCAGCGCTAGCGAGCTCTCTCCTGTCCGCAGACTGCGGATCGCCAGGTGTACCGCAACCAGCGACGATGAGCACGCGGTGTCCACCGCGAGACTCGGCCCACGCAGTCCGAGCAGGTACGACAACCGGCCCGCGCCGAAACAGTGGGCCGTTCCGGTGCCCGCGTACGCGCCCATCGCGCCGGACCTGGCGCTGAGCAGAAGGTAGTCGTTGCTGCTCATGCCGACGAACACACCGGTTCTGCTACCGGCCAGCCGCTCGGTCACCACGCCGGCATCTTCCAGCGCTTCCCACGCGACCTCGAGCAGCAGTCGATGTTGCGGATCCAGCGCCGCCGCCTCCTTCGGCGAGATCCCGAAGAACGCCGCGTCGAAACCGTCGACAGCGGAAAGGAAGGCACCGGTTCGCGCGGCATCGCCGGTGCCGCCAGCCGGCCGCTCGGACACCGCGTCGACGCCGTCGGAAAGCAACGTCCAAAATGATTCCGGGTCGTCGGCGCCGCCGGGGAAACGGCAGCCCATGCCGATCACGGCGACAGGTTCGGATTGCTGCCGCGTCAGCCGGGCAACCTCGGCCTCCAGGCTCCGCAGCGCGGCAGCCGCTTTCACCAGACGCGAGCGGTAGCCTTCCTCATCGATGACGGTCACGGCAGCTGCCTGCGTTCGAGCCGGTCGATCGAATCGTCGATCTGCGCCAGCAGGTCGCGAAGGTCATCGACCTCTTCGATGACCTCCTCGGGCTCGGCCATGCCGAGTACGTCGAGTAGCTGTTCGCTCAATGCCCGCACCGTCGGTGCGCTGTACAGCAGCGTCGCGGACAGCCGGACGCCGAGCGCCGCCTCCAGCCGGTTCCTGAGTTCGAGCGCCATCAGCGAGTCGACTCCCATGGTCGTCAGCGGCGCCTTCCGGTCGATCGAAGCGGCGTCGAGGTGCAGGATCCGGCCGAGTTGCTCAGTGACGACGTCATCGATCAATCGCGGGCGTTCGGCAGGTGTCGCCGCGCGCAGCCGGTCCGCCAACCACGGATCCGATGGTCTGCTCGCACTCTCCCGGTCATCGTCACCGAGTTCGGTGAACAGCGACGCACCGGCCAGAACCGGGTAGAACGCCAGCCACTGTCGCAGATCGAGATTGGCCGCAGCGATCTGGCTGGTGCTGCCACCCAACAGCAGACCGAGGATGTCCGTACCTTGTTCGGGGGTCAGGGTGCCAACTCCTCGATGCGCGAGTCGCTGCCCTTCGGTGTTGCGTTCTGCCATGATTCCTTCCTGCGAGTACAACCCCCAGTCCACGCACAGGGCTTTTCGGCCACCATGGTCCCGATGCCGGGCGAGCGCGCCGAGAAATGCGTTGGCGGCCGCGTAGTTGCCCTGTCCCGGCGAGCCGAGCAGGGCAGAGGCCGAGGAGTACATCACGAAGAATTCCAGCTCCCGGTCCTCGGTGAGCTCATGCAGATTCCAAGCGCCCCGCATCTTGGGTGCCAGCACGCGGTCGTACCGTTCGGCATCCAGTTCCAGAATGGTCCGATCGTCGAGCACCATGGCCGCGTGCAGCACTCCGCGCAGTGGCGGCAGCCGGTCATCGATGTCCGCGAGCATCGCGGCCACGTCCTGGCGCCGGCCCACGTCCGCCCGGGCGACCACGACCTCGACGCCTTCCCTCCTGAGCTCGTCGATTCTGGCCTGCACGTCAGGAACCGGATCATGCCGTCCGGCCAGCACGAGGTGCCGCGCACCGTGCGCGGCCAGCCAGCGCGCCAAACCGATGCCGAGCCCGCCGAGCCCGCCGCTGATCAGGTACGTGCCCCGGGCGAAGGACAATTCGACATCCCCTGGCTCGACCGAGGCCCGTACCAACCTCGCCAGATTCCGCCCTTCCTCCCGTAAAGCGATCTCGTCCTCACCGTCCGGCCCGACCAGTTCGGGAAGGAGTTCGTCGGCGCAACGGGTTGGCGCCCAACCCGATCGGAGGTCGACCCGCACGCACTCCAGTTCGGGATGCTCGACGCTCAATGTCCTTGCCAATCCCCACAACGGAGTTTGGGACACCTCGACCGGCTCGGAGCCCACCTGCTGTGCGCCTCTGGTGACCAACCACAGCCGGGGATGGTCCCGCAGACGGAGGCGAGCGAGCGCGCGGACGAGGCGCACGGTAGTGAGTCCGGTGATGTGCTGATCGGCGGTCAGCGTGTCGGCGGTGACGTGTTCGGTAGCTGTGGTGTCCAGGCTCCACAGATGCACTACCCCGACGCAGGCTCTTTCGCCACCGGCGGTGACGTTGTCGAGCAACGTGCTCCACGCGTCGTCGTCGGCGACGTCGATATCCCGCTTGTCGATCAGTACGCAGGTTTGGCCACGCTGTTCGAGCAGCGTGGCCAAACCTGCACCGACACCGGTGGAGTCGGTGAGCACCAGCCACGTCCCGGGAGACCCCTCGCGACGATCCGGGGCAACGAGCCGCTCGGCGGCGCGCCATGCCACCTGGTAGAGCCAGTCCCGGTACGGTCCCGGTCCGGCAGGCCTTGCCACTGTCAAACCCTCGACCTCGATCAGCACCGTGCCGTCTTCGTCGAGCACCAGCAGATCCCCGCTGTCCTCGGTGGACCGGGCGCGTGCGTGTACCCACACACGGTCGCCAGGTGGCCGGTGGACTCGCAGCCGGTCGATCCGAATCGGAATGACCCCGCCGCTCGCCCGCTGGTCGAGTAGCACGCTGCCGAGCACCTGGAAGCAAGCGTCCAGCAGTGCAGGGTGGCAGACATACCCCGAGGACGATCCGGTCGACTCGACCAAGGCCACGCCCTCCCCGTCACCGGTCCAGATTCGTTGCACACCACGGAAAGCCGGGCCGTAGTCGATAGCTCGCCCGGCATACCGCGCGTAGTGCTCGGCTACGGCTACCTCGCTGCCGCACCGTTCCCGCACGGACGACGGGGGCTCGGCCATCGGCGGCCCCCCGCCACCATGACGAACGGTTCCGTGCGCGCAGTGAACCCACGGTTCGTCCCTTGTCGCTCGGCAATACACCTGGAAATGGTCGGAGTCCTCGATGAACTGGACGTGCCCGGAGCCGTCTTTTGCGAGAATCGCCATCCGGTCGAAGGCGAGGTCCTCCAACACCATCGATCGTCCGCACGCGCCGAGCGCCATCTCCACATAGCCCGACGCCGGGAACACCACCGCCCCGTCCACCATGTGGTCGGCCAGGTACGGCAGATTCAGCTCGCGCTCCCAGATCCGGGTACCCGGTGAGGTTGCCGGGCTGACCGGCTCACCGAGCAATGGATGCCCGTGGTCGGCGCGCGCAGCCGGAGTTCGATCCACCCAGTACCGCTGGCGTCGCCACGGATAAGCGGGCAGTGGCACGCAGCGTCCGCCGCTCGGGTGGAGGGCGGGCCAGTCCACCTGGCAGCCTCGGACGTACAGTGCGGCAAGCGATTCGAGGAAAACCGCGCGCTCATCGTGTTCACGCCGCCCGGACGGAACGACCAGGCCTCCGTCCTCTTCGATCGAGGGCAGCAGGATCGGGTGTGGGGTCAGCTCGACGAATACCGTGCGCCCCAGCGTCATGCAGTCACGGACCGTCTGCGCGAACAACACTGGTTCACGAAGGTTGCGTATCCAGTAGGCGGTATCCAGCTCGGCCCCGTCACAGACCTTTCCGAGCACGGTGGACCACATCGGCACCGTGGTGGCCTCCGGCGTCAGCGCACCGAGTTGGTGACTCAGCTCATCGGTGATGACATCGACTTGTGGGCTGTGCGCGGCGACCTCGACCTTGATCCGTCGACAGAACACCCCCGCGCCGGTCAGCTCGGCCAGAACCTCCTCCAGCGTGTCCGGGTCGCCGGAGAGCACGGTCGAGCGCGCGCTGTTGCTCGCCGCGATCGACACCTGATCGGCGAATCCGGACAGCGCCGCGCTCGCTCGCTCGAGCGGCAGTTCCACCAGTGCCATCGCGCCGCGCCCGGCCAGTCCGCGCAGCAATCCGCTGCGGCGGCAGATGATGCGAGCCGCGTCGGTCAGCGTGAGCGCGCCGGCCACATGCGCGGCGGCCACCTCACCCATGCTGTGCCCGATGACGGCGTCCGGCTCGATGCCCTTCGATCGCCACAGTGCCGCCAACGCGACCTCCATCGCGAACAGAACCGGCTGCACGACGTCCACCCGGTCGAGCCGCGACGTGGATGGACCTGCGGTCAATTCATCGATAACGGACCATCCGGTCTCGTTTCGGATCGCGTGGTCGCATGTCTCGACAGCCGCTCGGAACGCGGGCTCACCGGCGAGCAGTGCTCGCCCCATGCCGAGCCACTGCGAGCCTTGACCAGAGAACACGAACACCACTCGCGGCCGTTCGTCCGGCTCGGCGCCGGGCACCAGCCGCGGCGGCCCGTCACCGGGCAGCACCAGGGCGGCCCGGTACTGATGATGATGCCTGCGGACAGCCGCGGTGTAGGCGATATCCCGGATGTCGGCCTGCCGCTCATCGAGCCTGGCGCGGAACGCAGCGACCAAATCGGTCAGCGCGCCCGCATCGCGCGCGGAGATCGGCACCAGTGCCGGTCCTGGTTCGGTCGCGGAAGGCTCGGCCTGCTCCGGCGGATCGGCGACGATGACGTGCGCATTGGTGCCGCTGATACCGAACGAGCTGACACCCGCCATCCGCGTCGCACCGTCGCGTTTCGGCCACGCGACCGGATCACTCGGCAGAACCAGGGCGGTTCCGGTGAGGTCGATCCTGGGATTGACGGTGCGCAAGTGCAGGTTCGCCGGGATACGCTCCCGCTGCAGCGCGAGCACGACCTTGATCAGCCCTATCACCCCAGCGGCCGCCTCGAGATGCCCGATATTGGTCTTCACCGCGCCGAGCACGCAACGCGAACCGTCGGCCCGCAACCCGCCGAGCACGTCGGCAAGCGCGTCCACTTCGATCGGATCACCGAGCGGCGTTCCGGTGCCGTGCGTCTCGACATAACTGATGTCCGCCGCGTCGGCGCGAGCGCTACGCAAAGCCTGACGGAGCAAAGCCTTCTGCGCCGAGACGTTCGGCGCGGTCAGCCCGGAGGAACGGCCGTCGGAGTTCACCGCTGAACCACGGATCACCGCGAGCACCGGATCGCCGTCGGCCACCGCGTCGGAAAGCCGTCGCAGGACCAGCATCCCGCAGCCCTCGCCCCGGACATAGCCGTTGGCCAGCGCATCGAAGGTTTTGCATCGCCCGTCCTCGGACAGCGCGCGCGAGCTGGCCAGCATGTCGGTCATGTCTCTGGCCAGCATCAGGTTGACCCCACCGGCCAGCGCCATCGCGCTCTCTCCGGAACGGAGGCTCTGGACCGCGAGATGCACGGCGACCAAGGACGAGGAGCACGCCGTGTCCACGACAATGCTGGGCCCTTGGAGACCGAGCACGTAGGACAGCCGTCCTGCGGGGAACGAGTGCCCGTTGCCGGTCACCGTGTAGATGTCCCGGTTTCCGCGGCTCAGCCGGTCGTAGTCGGTGACGACGACACCTGTGAAGACACCGGTTCTCGAGCCGGCCAGCCGGTCGGGCCGAGCGTGCCCGGCCTGTTCCAGTGCCTCCCAGGCCACTTCCAGCAGTAGGCGCTGCTGGGGGTCCATCGCCTCGGCCTCCCGGGGCGCGATGCCGAAGAAGGCCGCGTCGAATGTGTCCACATCAGACAGAAAGCCACCCCAGCGCGCCGGACTGCCGACCTCACCAACCCACCGGTCCGGAGGCACTTCGGTGATCGCATCGACGCGGTCGTCGAGCAGTCGCCAGAATTCGTCGGGGTCGCGGCCGCCGCCCGGCACACGGCAGCCCATGCCGACAACGGCGATCGGCTCGGTCTTCGCCATCAGTTCCCGGTCCAGCCGGGCTTGCAGGGTCCGCATAGCCGCCAGGGCCTTCTTCACCGGCGATGTCTGCTCAGTCATCATGCTGTTCCTGTTCGACGAGCCGGATGCTCTCCAGCAGCATGGCCTCGGCTTCCTCGTCGGAGAGCAGATCAATGTCCGCTGCCATGGAAGGCCGATCGTCCGGTTCCGGTTCTGCGGCCGGAGTCTCGGTCACCGCGAGTTCGTCCGCGATGAACTCGGCGAGCGTGGCGATGGTCGAGTAGGTGAACACCAGTGCGACGGACAACCGCACGCCGAGCGTCGATTCCAACCGGTTGCGTAGCTCCACCGCCATCAGCGAGTCCATGCCCATGTCCTGGAACGTCGACTGGCGACTCAGGCTCGGGGGATCTCGTTGCAGCGTCAGGGAGACCTGCTCGATCAGGTGCTCTTCGATCAACCCCGCCCGTTCCGGCGCGTTGGTCGCGGCCAGCCTGTCGGCGAACGCGGTGGCGATCCCCGAGGCACGGAATTCGAGCTCGTCGAACAGCGGTGTCCCCGCCACGCTGGGAAACGATTCGAACCAGTGCCGGAGGTTCAGCTTCATGACCGCGAGTTGACCGAGATCCGCACATACCCCGTGGTCCAGTGCTCGCGCAAGATCCGCCGAGGACACGTCGGCGATGCCGTGTGTCGGCATGCCGGCCTGCGCGAGGTGCAGGCTCAGTGCGCGCAGGCCGCGGGCACGGCGATGGTGTGCGATCGCGTTCACTCGTGCGCTTGCCATCGAGTCGCCCGGGGACCCGAACAACGAGGCGACCGATGAGCAGAGTACGAAGAGATCCAGCTCGCGATCGAGCGTGTGTTGGTGCCACCGCCACGCGCTGTCCTCGCCCTCGGCGTGGATGAGCCCGCGCAATGGGCCCGACGCACTCTCGATCTCGGTGATCAGCCCGGTCATCTCCAGGTCGTCGGTCGCGCACGTGTCGATGGTCGACACCTGCGCCCCCGGAAAGCTGATCGGCCCGATGGTGCCGTCTCGGTTCAGGATCACGATGTTGCGCGCACCACGGTCGGTCATCCACCTGGCAAACGACTCCGCGAGTGCGGCATCCGCGCCGACGATCAGGTATGCGCCGTCCGCCCGTAACGTCGCCACTCGCTCACGGACGTCCGGAGCGCGGACCAGCCTGGCCACGAACCGGCCACCGGGACGCAGGGCGACATCGGTCTCCCGATCATCGCTGAGCATAGCCGTCACCAGCGTGGCTGCCTCATCGAGTGTGGTCGGCGCGGCAAGATCCACCCGCGTGACCGATAGCCCGGGATGATCGAGCCCGATCGCCCTGCCGAGTCCCCACAACGCTGCCTGGTCGACATCCACCGCCGAGATGTGCTCGCCGACTGCCTGGGCGGCCCGAGTCACCACCCACAACCGTGGCTGATCGCGCCAGCCCATTCCGGCCAACACGTCGGCCACCCCCCGCAGGCTCGCGCTGCCGAGACTTCCGACGTGCACTACCCCGGTCGGCGCCGTTCCGGTCAGAACCGCACGCAGAGACTTCGTTCCGGTCGGGTCCGCTCCCTGCGCGGTGACCAGATCACACTGCTTGCCTCGAGCCCGCAGCTCTTCCGCGAGTTCAGCGCCGAGGCGATCCTCGCCCGCCAACACGATCCACGACCCGGCCCGATCTCCCACCGGTTGTGGATCTGCTCTTTCGCGCCATTCCACCGTGTACAGGCAATCTTCGACCGGATCGGGTTCTCTGAGCGGCCGTAGGCGCACGCCCTCGGCCTGCACCAGTACCCGGCCGTCGTCGTCGAGCAGGTAGAGGTCGCCGCCCGACCCCGCTGATCGGCCGTGCGCCCATACCGAGCCCGCCGGGGTCCGATGCACTCGCAACCGACCGATCCCGGTCACCACATTGCTTCCGGACGAACCGTTGCACAGGGCGATCAGCGCCTGCAGACCGGCGTCGAGCATCGAGGGAGGGATGCGGTAACCGGTCTCTCGAGCATGTGGCCGCTCCGGCGGCACGAGCCGGGCAAGCACTTCCTCGTGGCCGAACCACAGCTCCGATACCCCACGAAGGTGCTCTCCCATTCCCAGCCCCGCCCCGGCCAGCGCGCGGTAGTGCTCGGTCCGGTCTCGGTGCGTGGTGCAGCGGTGCCGAATCAGGGCGGGCGCCTCGCGCACATCCGGCTTTTCGGTGTCCGGCGCGACGGTGGCCAGTGCGTGCCGCACCCGATCCGGACCGTGGGGGCCGAATACCTGGAAGAGTCCCTCCCGCGTGCTGATCACCGTCTGAGTCGTGGGCACCGCGGCCGCGGTCACTTCCAGCATGCGCTCGAACACCAAATCGGTAACGGCGATGTCCTCGGTTCCGTACGCCTCGGCGCCCGATGCCAACGCCATTTCGGCGAACGTGGCCGCGGAGATCACGGTGTCCCCGCGCACCGTGAGGTCCGCGAGATACGGCAGCCTTACCGGGTCCAGCGCGCGTTGCCAGTAGCAGGTTCCCTGCTCTACGGCCGAGATCAGGCCTGTGCCGAGCAGCGGATGGCCCCCGTCGTCGCCGGCGAGCGCGGTACGCCGGTCGGCCGCGAGCCAGTATCGCTTCCGTTGCCACTGGTAAGCGGGCAGCGAAACGACCCTGCCGGTCTCGAGTAGCCGATCGAAATCTGGCGAGCAGCCACCGGCGTACAGTGCGCCGGCCGCGCGGCGCAGCGCGGATCGTTCGTCCTCGCCCTTGCGCAGCGAACCAACGGCGTGACCATCGATCCGGCGGGCAGCGAGGCATCGCTGGACGTTCTCCAGCAGTACCGGATGCGGGCCGATCTCCAGGAAAACCCGGTATCCGTCGGAGATCGCCCCGTTCATGGCGTCCGCGAATCGCACGGTGTCCCGCACGTTTCGTGCCCAGTAGTCCGCGTCGAATCGCTGATCGTCGACGAGTTTTCCGGAGACTGTGCTGTAGATGGGCAACCGGTTCGGCCCCGGAGTAAGCGTGCCGAGCGCTCGAGACAATTCACGCCCGGCCGGGTTCATCCGCGCACTATGGAACGCGTAACCGACCCGGAGTTCACGGTATGCGATCCCCTCGCCGCGCAGCCGTCCGAGCAAGTCGGCCAGCGCGGCGGCGTCACCGGACACGACGGTCGAATCGGGATCGTTGATCGCGCCGATCGTGAGCTCACCCTGGTACGCGCTCAGCAGGTCGCGCACCCGCTCGGCGGGCAGCTCCACCGAAGCCATCCCACCTTCTCCGGCCGCGGCCTGCATCAACCGGCCCCGGTGATACACCACCTCGACCGCTTCGGCGAGGGACAGCGACCCGGCCAGGTACGCGGCGGTGACTTCGCCGAAGCTGTGGCCGATCAACGCGTCCGGCACAAGCCCCCATTCCTGCCACAGTCGCGCGATCCCCACCTGGACAGCGAACAGAGCCGGCTGCGCGACCGCGGTCTCATCGAGGCGGCTACGTTCCACCGGCGCGGTCAGCTCGGCCGTAAGCGACCAGGTGGTCAGCGGCCGTAACCACTTCTCGCATTCTTCGACAGCCGCGCGAAACACCGGCTCGGCACGCAACAGGTTCCGGCCCATACCGGCCCACTGCGAACCCTGGCCGGAGCACACGAACACGATCGCTCGCCGTTCGCCACGAGCCACGCTGCCCATCCATGTGTTGCCGGGCATGGTCCCCACAGCCGTGGCACGCAATGAATCGGCCAGCTCCTTCGAAGATGAACCTGTCACCGCGAGCCGGTATTCGTGGTGGTCCCGCCGCACCGCGGCCGTGTAACACAAATCGCGCAGGGCGATGTCGTCGGCATCGCTGAGTTCGAGTGCCATCGTGGCCGCCGATGCCAGCAGGGAATCGCGAGAGCGGGCGGAGAGCACCAGCAACTCCGTCCGGCCCCGGTCCGTCGGCGGCTGGGCGGCGCCCAGGGTGTACAGCGCGCCCATCGAGTCGATCAAGGTGGAGCGGTCGCGGTCCGCACGGCGCAATGTCGGCAGCGCCGTGCCGCCGTGCTGCTCGACCACCGACGTGAGGATCGGATGCGGGTCCACGTCGACGAAGATCTGGCGGCCCCCGGCGAGCAGGTGTCCCATCACGGTGTCGAATCGCCATGGTTCGCGTTCGGTGCGCACCCAGTGCTCGGCATCGAGCAGCGCGCCCTTCATCTGCGCCCCGGTGGCCGCGGAGTAGAACGGTATCCGGGTCTCGCCGGGCCGCAGGTCAGCGAGCGCGGCCCGTAAGTCGGGCAGCACCGAGTCGACGTAGGGACTGTGCGAGGCGTAGTCGACCCTGATCCACGCCGACGCGACCGAGCGCGCGGCGAGTTCGTCCCGTATCGCCTCGATCGCCGATCGATCACCGGAGACGACCGTGGATCCCGGGCTCGCGCTGCCTGCGACCCATACGTCACCGCCGTGCCGGGACAGCAGGTCGTTCGTGTCCTCAGCGGACAGGTCGAGCACGGCCATTCCGCCGTGGCCGGACAGTCTGGCGGCGATCGCGCTGCGCCTGCACATGATCAGCGCGGCATCATCGAGAGTGATCGCTCCGGCGACGTGCGCGGCGGCGACTTCACCCATGCTCATCCCAGCGACGGCATCCGGCTCGACTCCCTGTGATCGCCACAGGTGGGTCAGGGCGATCTGCATCGCGAAGATCGCCGGCTGGGCCAGCTCAGTACGCTCGATCCAGCTCTCGTCGGCTGAGGTCAGCAGCCGGGTGAGGGACCAGTCGACGTGTGGGCGCAGCGCGGTCTCGCACCGCATGATGGCCGAGCGGAACGCGGGCTCACGCAACAACGGCGCACCCATCCCGGTCCACTGCCCACCCTGGCCGCCGAACAGAAACATGATCTTCGGCCGGTCGCGGTCGACAATCCCGGTGCTGATTCCAGCCCCGGCACGGCCGCTGAGGAATTTCTCGGCGCCCGTGGCGATATCGTCGCGGTCGCGAACGGACAGTGCGAGCCGGTGCGAGCCGTCCGCCTCGACCGACGCGGCGGCGCACAGTCGGGCGATCGGCGTCAGGTCCCGAGCGGACGCCAGCTCCCGCGCCGCGGCACGGAGGCCGTCTTCGGTGCCCGCGGCAAGGGGCAACAGGCAGACCGGAGCGCAATCGCCGCTCTCGAGGACCACATGGCAGTTCGTGCCGCCGAAGCCGAACGCACTCACCCCGGCGACGAGGCGGCCCTCTGCGTCACCGTGCCACCGTTCCGCCCGCCTAGGCACCCGCAAACCCCATTCACCGAGAGGGATATTCGGGTTGGCTTCCTCGAACTGGCCGCATGGCGGCACGGTGCGATGCCGCATCGCCAGCAGCACCTTGATCAGCCCGGCGATCCCGGCCGCAGGCTCGAGATGGCCGATCGCGCTTTTGACCGAACCGACCGGCAGCAGCTGGTCGCGAGACCGGCCCGCGCCGAGCACCGCGCCCAGCGCGCTCGCCTCGATCGGGTCACCGAGCGCCGTTCCCGTTCCGTGCGCTTCGACGTACCCGACCTCGGCAGGCGCAACCCCCGCTCGGCGATAAGCGCTGCGCAGCAGGGATTCCTGGGCCAGCGGGCTCGGCGCGGTCAGGCCGTTACTGAATCCGTCGTGGTTGACCGCGCTGCCCTTGAGCACACCGTGAATCGGATTACCGTCGGCGAGCGCCCGATCGAGCGGCTTGAGTACGACCATCCCGCCACCTTCGCCGCGGCCGTATCCATCCGCACGCGCGTCGAACGCCTTGGACCGCCCGTCTGGTGCCAGCGCGCCGAGCCGGGACAGTGCGTGCACCGTGTCCTGCGCGAGCATCAGGCTCACACCACCGACCAAGGCGAGATCGCACTCGCCTTCACGCACGCTCTGCGCCGCGAGGTGGACCGCTACCAGTGACGACGAGCATGCGGTGTTCACCTGAAGACTCGGGCCGCGCGCACCGAGCGTGTAGGACAATCGGGCGGGAATAATGCTCGGATCGCCTCCGGCCAAGGTGTGCTGGGTGACCAGGTCGGGGTCCGCACGAATTCCCGCTCCGTACTCACTCCACATCGCACCGACGAAAACTCCGGTCCGGCTGCCTTCGAGACCGCTGGGCGGAATACCCGCGTCATCGAGAGCTTCCTGCATCAGTTCGAGCATGAGCCGTTGCTGCGGGTCGACGTGCGGAGCCTCACGGGGAGATATACCGAAGAACTCCGGGTCGAACTCGTCGATCCGGTCGAGGAACCCGCCGCGCGGCGGACCGTCGCGCCATCGACCATCCGGCGGTTCGGTGAGCGCGTCGGCGCCCGAGCTGAGTAATCGCCAGAATGCCATCGGGTCGGGAGCGCCGGGGAACCGGCAAGAAAGACCGACGATGGCGATCGAAAGCTGTTGATCCGGCGTTTCGCGCTGCACCGGTGACGTCGAGGCGGCTCCGGTCAGCCTGCGCGCCAGAGTGATCGGCGACGGATGCGCCCAAAACAGGACTGGCGAAACGGGGTGTCCCCCTGCCTCACTCAATTCGTCGGCGAGCACCGTCAACATCAGCGAGTCGAGCCCGTAGCTGGTAAACGGCTCACGTCCATCGATCGCAAGGGGATCCAACCCACTGAGGGCGGCGGTTCTAGCTATGAGCCAGTCCCGGACAGCTTCCATAGACCAGGACAACACGGGTGAAGCTACCTCCAGCAACAATCTAGTTCGTGGCATATCCGATGCCCGACCGGCGGCTCGCCCGAATCAGACCAGATGGTATCCCCGCTGAATTGCCTATGTAAAGTGCGGGATTCGTAGGTCGGCTTCAGATGTCTACCAGCGGTTCGGAGGATCCCGAGTTCCACGATCTGGTCGGCGATAGCGAGCGCCGGGCGATTTCACCGCGGTTGGTCCGACATCAACGCCCGACCCCGGTTCCGGCACCCGCTTGGACCCGGCTCGGGAGCGAACTGCGGGATAGCTGACCGGCGGCAACACCCGCCCTCTCCGGCAACCGAGCCGCTGGCCACCGGATCGGCCGTGATGGTAGACCGCCGCGCTGGGGACGACCTCGTAGGCGCCGACCGAAGCGAGGTTTACGAAGTGCCCGCCGCCCTGCCTTGCATGACCGGAAGCGCGGCGGCGATGCCGTGGAGCACTCCGCCTACGTTGACATCCAGCACGCGGTTCCATTCGTCGACTGTCAACGCGCTCAACGGCGACAGCGGCATGACTCCCGCGTTGTCGACCATGACCACCACCAGCCGAGGCTGGTCATCACCATTTCGGCACCCCAGCCCGCTCGGTCCGATGATCATCGGGGATTACGGCCGGTACCGGGGGTATACGCGGAGCAGGCAACGGCGGTGGAGTCGATGACGAACATCATCCGGTTCCGTCCGAGTAACAGTCGCCACCTACCGGAATGGATGCGCACATGCAGATTCAGGTCAACACCGACAGCAACATCGACAGCGGCGAAAAGCTGATCCGGCACGTCGAGGAGGAGATCGCCTCGACGCTCGAGCGCTTCAGCGACCAGATCACCAGCGTGGAAGCCCACCTCAGTGACCAGAACGCGGGCAAAGGCGGACCGGACGACAAGCGATGCGTGCTGCAGGCTCGTCCGACCGGTCAGCAGCCGGTCGCGGTGACCCACAACGCCGCGACGATCGATGACGCCTGCCGGGGCGCGGCCGAGAGCATGGCGCATCTGCTCGCCAGCCGGTTCGGCCGGTTGCACGAGACAAAGGGTGGCGACTCCATCAGGCACCCGCACAAGAACCACCCACACACGAACTGAGTCGGCAGCACCCGGCTGTTCGGTACTCGGGGCGGCCCGTCGATCCGTTGACTCGGTTCAGGAATTCGGGCGGCACGTGACTGTAGGACGTCACCACCAGCGGGATCTTCACCGATTCCTGAGACGCGCTGCCCCGCCCGGCCGATAGCCGCGGTCGGGGCGGTTGCGCATCTGCTGGCCACTGACATCGAGGAGGTCCGTGATCTGTCCTCGATGAGCGGCATCCATCCTGGCCCGAGTCGGTAACCTTACTCGATATCGGCGTTGTGCTGATCTCCGAACTCAGACCGGTGAGATCGGCGCAAAGGCCCGAATCTCGGCGGTGCCGGGTCCCACCACCGCCGCCGACGATTCCGGCACTTCGTTCCACGCGCCCTCGAGGTCCCGCAGGGGCTCGGACACCACGAAACGGGTTTCGCCGCCCAGTTCGCGCAGAACCTCGATTTCCGGGTGCAGGGCGCGCAGCTGGGAGAGCTCGGTGGAGAAGAACAATGACCGCGTTTGCCGCTCGCTGGAATATCGGAAGACCCACAAGAATTCGCCGTTGGTGGTCGCGACGGTCATCTGAACCGGATGCTCGACCTTGTTCGCGTGCCCGACATCTTCGACGAAGCCGACCGCGCGGGCGACACCATCGAAGGGATCATCGACGAGACCGAACGTCAGAGCAAGGTAGAACAGAGCTTCCGTATCCGTGGAACTCTGGTGGTGATCGACTTGCCGCGTGTGGGGAACCGCTGCCCGTCGCTCGAGGACAGAGTTCCCGCCCAGAAGGTCGCGGCCCGCGGCAAACCGCTGGTGGTAGCCAATGAGCGCCAGGTTCGCTGCCCGCAGCGTCTCCTCCCGCACGTGCCACTCCTTGGTCCAGGTGAGGATGCCGTAGGAGATGCCCGCTGGTCAGGCCGAGATTCGTGGCACCGGCCAGCAGGACGGCCGAGAGTGATTCACCTATCTGCTCGACGCCGTGGACCACCACGGTCAGCAGACGCGGGGAGTCCTCCGAGATCGAGACACCTACGGAACCACCGCCGTCTGCGCAGTCGAAGCGGCCCGGCTCGATGCCGACCGCCACCGCGCCCGCCGCCACATCCCGTTTTACGGGGCCCGGATCGATCGAGGAACGGTATCGGTTGTGCGGCGGATCGGTGGAGATGGTGGTCGTCGGTACCACGGCCGGCGCGTAGCAGCCGCATGCTGGGCGGACAGAGGTCGGCCCAGCACCCGGAGAAGGGAGATGGACGGTGGCATTGGGACGTCGTCGGCTGCTGATCGGTTTCGCCGGTGCGGGCGGTCTCACCCTGGCCGGATGGGGATGGTCACGAGAACTCGCGTCACCACCCAAACCCGCCACCATCCGATTCGATCCCCCACCCGGCACCCACGATGTCGAAGCGCGCCACCCCGGCACGATCACCGTCACCGACGGGACGCTGCGGTCGGTCGAATGGATCGATGAAACGGGTAGATCGCTGCCGGGCGCAGCGGCACCCGACCAGCGAACCTGGACGAGCACCGAACCACTCGGCTACGGACACACCTACACCGCCACAGCGGTGGCTCACGGCGAAACCGGCGACGTCACCGCGACGGCAACCTGCACCACGGTGGCACCGCAACAGCTCATCGACGTCTCCCTCCGCTCCGCCAATCTCATCGAGCTGGCCGAAAACGACATCTATGGAGTAGGTTTCGTGCTCGTCGCCCATTTCGATGAACCCGTCGATCGGGCAGCCGCGGAACGCCACCTGAAGGTCACCACCCAGCCGGCCGTCACCGGTGCCTGGTACTGGCTCGACGATCACAACGCACACTGGCGGCCGGAGCATTATCACGCACCGAGAACCCGGATCACGGTCGCGGCCGAACTCTTCGGCCGCGCGCTCGGCGAGGGCCGCTACGGCGTGCGTGACCAACGGGTTTCGGTGATCATCGGGCCCTCGCACGTCGCGATCGCCGACGACGACACCAAGCAGATCGAGGTCTTCGACAACGGAAACCTCGTGCGCACCATGCCCACCTCGATGGGCATGGGCGGCACCGCGGTCGTCGACGGCACAGTCATGTCGTTCTGGACTCGCCCCGGCATCTACACCGTGCTGGACCGGAATGACCCGGTGATCATGGACTCCGCCAGCTACGGCCTGCCCACCAACTCCGCGCTCGGCTACCGCACGAGCATCAACCACGCGGTCCGAATCAGCCACGACGGAATCTTCGTGCACGAATTGGCTGCGAGCATGTGGGCCCAAGGCAATACCAACGTCTCACACGGCTGCCTGAACCTCTCCCCTGCCGACGCCACATGGTTCTACGACTTCGTCATCCCCGGCGACGTCGTCGAGGTCCGCAACACCGGCGGCGACCCCCTCGATATCTGGCACAACGGCGACTGGAGCATCCCGTGGACCGACTGGCTTCGCGGTGGCGCCCACCGATGAACACGACTCTCCGACAGTGCACGGACCGGACGCCAGCGACCCGCCACCTGCCCAGTCGGCAACCCTACTGCCCGCGACGCCCTGTGACGTGGGAAGGCGACTGCCGCCACAGAGATACGGCCGGTCACCAATTCCAGCGGGGCCTGTGCAGCGGGAACCGCGATCAACTCACCCGATGCCGCTCCGGGTGGTGGAAAGCAGTGACACCATGGTGCCCAGCAGTAGCCAGTCGCGTCTGCGGGAACTGGTTGAACACGAGCTGGACGATCCGCTCTCGGCGGGGCCGCACAAGGTGCGCGCGGTGCGACCCCTATAGGCCCCATGCCCGCTGAACGAACGGCCTGGACGGCAGCGGCGACTCGAGATCTGCCCAGCATCGAAAGATTCGCCGAGATCGCCGCGGTGTATCGGTCGTGGGCATCCCGCACAGCCTGGCGCATGGTGTCGATGCCTTCGGCGACATCGGTTGCCCCCGTGTGCCATTCCCGGAAAGCATCGACCTGGCATCCGCGGCGGCACCGTTCCAGTTCTGCTGAACGGCGGAGATGCGTTGCTGCAGTCCGTCGAGGCTGTCATCGCGGAATTCGCCGGACTCGGCAACGGATCGCACCGGCGGCTACCCGCACCAGCTCAGCGAACGCCGTGCTGGTGTCCGTCGCTGCAGTGTCCGGCTTCTGCTCGATGGTCTCCAAGGTTGCTCAACTCCTCGCCCACGAGCTGCAAGTAGTTGAGGCATGGCGTCGTTCCACCTGGGGCGCCTCAACTTCGTGAGACGGCATCGCGTGGGCCTTGTATCGTTCCGGGGCAATTATCGGCTGGGCGACGCTGCATCACCCGATTGCTGCTTGCCGTCCAATAGACGGTTGACCGCCTTGCGGGCGCGCGTCAGGGCGTCCTCGCGGCGGAGAAGCTGGCGATCGTGATTCGCCTGAAGCACCATGGCATGTAGTTCGAAGACGAGCTGCTCGACGTCTGTGCCTGGTGGAAGCTCCCGAAGGCGCACGGCGAGTTCGACGTCGCGTTGGAGCAGGGCGTCGGCTCGGGCGACGGCGTCCGCGACCGCGTCTCGGACGGGTCCCGACCGGCCGTCGAGTTCGCTTGCGGCAGCGACGAAGAGGCATCCGCCCTCGAATGTCTCCAGGTAGTCGATCCACAACGACATCAGCGCCCGCAGTCGCGCGAGCCCGGCCGGCTCCCGCTCGGCGGGCAGCAGTACATCATGCTCGAAGACCCGCGCTGCCGCCGCGACGATCGAGAGTTGGAGTTCCTGCTTCGTGCCGAAGAGGGCCTGGATGCCGCTCTTGCTGGTGCGCACAGCCTCCGCCAAGCGTCCTAGCGTCAGACCCTCGATGCCTTCGACCGACGCGATGTGCATCGCGCGATCGACGATCGCGCCGCGGCGGGCGTCACCTGTGCGAGTCATGAATACGATCGTACCTGACTATACGATCGGACGTATTGACGTATACGATCGTATCGCCTAGCGTCGTCGTATTCGACCTGAGGAGTTCCATGACAACCCCATCCACGGCACTGGATCCTTCCGCGATCGCGAAGCGCTATTTCGCCGCTTGGGAGGCGCACGACATCGACGCGATCGTCGCTCTCCACACCCCCGATTCGCAGTTCCAGGCCCATGGACGCGGTGCCGCAGTCCATGGCCGCGAAGCCCTGCGGCGCGAGTTCGCGTACGTCTTCGAGCTCTACCCGGGCTTCGGCTTCGAGCAGCGACGCTTGCTGTTCGGCAGCGGGCATTGGGTTCTGGACTGGACGCTGACCTTCCAGCGGCCCGGGGAAGATCGTCGGGGCGTCCACTGCCTCGACGTCGTCGAGGTGGCATCCGACGGCCTCGTCACGCGCAAGGACACTTTCTTCGACTTCGCCGAGCTGAAGGCCGCGTTCGAGGAGGCCGCATGACCACCGCCGAGACGACCACGCCGATATTCGACCGGCCGTTGCTCGATGCGTTGCCGGTCGAGCATCTCTGCGATCTCAGCATCGACCTGGAACCAGCCCAAGTGATTTCGACCCCGCTCGGTACCCGTATGACTTTCGTGACCAAGGGCGGCCGTTTCAACGGGCCGGGCTTCCGGGGTGAAATGCTGCCCGGGGGCGGTGACTGGGTGTGGCTGGGAGCCGACGGGATCAGTCGCATGGACGTTCGCGCGACCCTGCGCACCCACGACGGTGTCCTCATCCACTACGAGTCGAACGGAGTACTCCGGTTCCCGCCCGATGGTCGTCAGCGTCTGGCCGACGGGCACCGGCTATCGATCGATGAGAGCTATGTGCGACCGACGCCGAGGTTCGAGACCTCCGACGAGCGTTACTCGTGGCTGTGCGGACTGGTCGTGGTCGGCTACGGCGAATACGGTCACGGCCGCATCGACCATCGGATGTATCGGATTCTGTAAGGAGCACTTCGCCCCGACGCGCGACCTCGTCGACCTTTCTGTTGTCGCCGGAGTCTACCGCCACGTCCTGCCTCCGGTGGAGCGCTTTCACGCTCCACCCGGATCGAAGCTCGCGTGCCACCGAGTGCGGGGCCCGGGGCATCAGTTCATGCGGCGGTGGGGTCGAACTCGGCGGTGACGCGGTCCGCGAGTTTCTTGGCTTCGGGGCTGTCGTGGTCGGTGGGCAGCTCCACGGGCTGTCCGTTGATCGGGATGGTCACCGGCCGACGGTTCGCCAGTACCTTTCCGGCACCGTCGCCGAGCGGTAGACCGGCCAAGGCCAGGATGCGGTTCATCACGGTGTCGGTGCCGACCGGCGGGAGGGCTACGACGCCCTGCGGCCACTGAACGCCTTTGATTTCGAAGAAATCATGGTAGCCGTCTATGTGCTGGTACCCCACCTGTCCGAAGTACAAATCATCCGGCGTCGAGCCTTGCGCTTGACTTATCTCATTGTTGAACGTGCCTTGGAACACGCTGGTGGGGTCGAAGTGTGCGTATTGGCCTGATACGGACGCCTGCGTCTTGAGCAAGTCGAAGACAACTTTCATACCATCGGGAGCAGGCTGGTTGTTCTTGGAGTAGAGAGCCTTGGCGCCATCGATGTCGGGCGGGTTCCACATGTGCGGGACGATGTCGAGGTCGTTGGCGTAGCGCTGCACTCGTTGCAGGCGTTGGCTGGTGTAGTTGACGAATTCCTGATTGCAGAAACTCGGTCCGGCGGTCGAGAGCACGCTGATCCTGGCTTTCTCGGAATTGTCCCATAGCCACTGGGTGTCGCGCAGGAACAGGGCCAGTGTGGGTGATAGGGCACCACCGAGGCTGTGGCCGGTGACGGTCAGCTCGATCGCCTTGTCGCCGAGCGTGCTCAGGAACTCGGGCAAGGTGTGACCGGCACCGGGACGGGGCCCGGAGGGTTTGAGATTTATGAGGGTTTTCACCCCGATGGCCGTGCCGATCGTGTGCATGGCGGCGCTATTCGCGAACCACGGGGTCTGGAGAATGAAGGAGTCCTCGACGAGCCAGTCGAACACCAGTGCATCACTGCTGCCGGCCATGGCGATCACGTACCGGGAGCGATCCTCGATGCTTCGCACCATGTAGAGGGCGTTGACCGCGTACAAGTCGGTGTCGAACAACGCGACTCCCGGACCCCAGACGATCTCCCACCCTCCGATGACCTCCTGGTTGGTGTCGAGATACTGCTGTATCTTCTGATAGAGCGTCCCCTCCAGGTCGCTGTCTTCCTTGCTGATGCTGTTGACCAGATTCGCGTACTCGCACAGCTGGTATGTGATCTTGTCTTGCAGAGTCGGCTCGTTGATCGTCGTGGATTGTGCAGTCATGTTCCGCTCCTTGCCGTATGAGTTTCACCCGAAACAGAGAGGAGAAAAGCGTTGACGCGAATTCACACGCCACGTCCGTATCGGGGACAGAACATCCCGTACCGGTAGCTGTTGATACGAGTCCAGATGACTCACCACCCATGCGGGCGAATCACCTGCCTGTCCGGGACCTGACGTTGCAGCTGAATCCTCCTGAAATTTCCAGGAACCCGTTGCGCCGAACTACGCGCAGAACAAAGAGAGCGTACGAATAATTGATCGAGTTGCGCTTCACACCTTCCGGATGAAACACGGAGCACCGTCTACGAGCACCGGACGGTAGGTCCCGCGTGGCCACCTGGAAACTTGCTCACTTGGCTATCCGGCCCGCAGATCCGTATGGCGCCGACCTCGCGCAGATCGGCGAGCATGCCGGTCGAGCCATTTCACCGTGATCTCCGGCCGATCAGAGCCACCAGCCGGCATGCAGCCACGCGATGGACGAGTCGAGCGCGATCGGGAGTGTTCCGAGCCGCTGTGAGGGCGACCTTCCGCGCCGCACGTCGGCGGCTTCGAGATGTGCAGTTGCAGGTATCACGGTGCGGCTGGTCGACCACGAACGGATTTCAGGTTTCGCGATCCATTCCTCACTGCAGCTGACATGCCAGAGATCGGGTCGTCGAGCGGTCGACGAGGCGGATGAGATCCCAGCGTTTGAAGGGTGTTGTCTGCGCCGATGGTGTACAGCGTCCGGCTATCCGCGCTGAGTGCGAGTCGTGTGATCTCACCGTTGTGAGCGTGGATCGAGCCGCCCAGCCGGAGCCGTCCGTTGTCGCTGATGAACAAGGCCGAGAGCGTGCCGTCGTGTCGGAGCCTTCGAGCTACTGACCTGATCGCGCACAGTCGCGTAGGCAGCTGGTGGTCACCGCGCTCAGCTCAGCGTGAACGTCGCCGTCCCCGAGATCTGCTCCAACTCCCTGTCGTTCGCGTCCAGCGCGACGATGCGAGCCTCCACCCGGCCGGCGCCCGGCGCAGTGCCGAAACCGACGATCACGCCGTCCACCGTGTTCTGGACGACGCCGTTCACGACGCGGTGCTGCTGCCCGTCCGCGTACCCCGTATCCAGGTTCTTGAAGCGAACAGCGACCTTCCAGTCCGAGCAGCTCTCCCCGGTCTGGGTGACGTTCACCCGCACGCCGAACGTGCCGGGCTTCTCCTGCCGCACGGTGACCGCGTCGATGATCGCGGAGCAGCTGGTCGGAACCAGGCGTGTCAGGGTCGGCGAGAACGGAAAGCCCGGATCATGCGGAATGGCGGTAGACGGCGCCGCGAGCCCGACCACCCCGGCGGCGGTCACCGCTGCGATGACACCGGCGCGGACCGAAAACTGTTGCAGCTGCCCGTGAGTGAGAGTCATGGACGGTTTGTCGGGTCACCGGCAGATGTTGTTACTTAGGTGCGATCGTTGGGGACGCGACACCATGCTGGAGCGGCGCCGTTGGCTACGCCGCGCATTCGTCCTCGACGTATTCCCGATCCGGTGCGCATCGCCTTCGCTGGATACCCTCAGGCGGGCCGGGCGTCGATCGATTCGCGCGGATCAGATGGGGCGGAATCCGGCGCCTATGTCGTTGCGGGAGTCGATGTCGGTGACGATGGCGTTGATGTCGGTTCCTACCTCGGGCCCTAGACACCCCATGCCCAGGTAGGCGTTGACCATGCCGACCAGGGTCGAACCGATCACCACCGGCGCGCCGGAATCGCCTTTGAGCACGCACATCTGGGTCCAGGTGTCCCTGCTGTCGCCCATCATGTCGCCCCAGGCGACACCACAGGTTCGACCGGTAGTGCGGCCCTTCTTACAGACGACGTCGGGGAACTGCGCGGGAGCGCCGAGCCCGTCGATGCGGAACCCACCGACCTCCCGGGCGGGAACGACACGTGCGGAATCGAATTCGATGATCGCGTAATCCAGTTCGTGATCGGCGTGGACGAAGCGCCCCAGCACCCCGTAGCTGGGATAGGTCAGGGACGTGACGCGCGCCCCGGGTTCGCCACAATGGCCCGCCGTCAGACCTACCAACCGGCCGTCTGCGTCGTGGCCGATAGTGGTCAGCGTGCACTCGGCTTCGTCGTCGATCACGATTCCCGATCCACCGCCTATCGGCGGCAGCGGTAGCTGCGGAACAGCGACTGCCGCGCCTGCGCCGACCGAGACCGGGCCGCACGCCAGCGCCGCCGTGGCGACAACCTTCATCAGCGAATGAGTCATTGTTCCTCCAACCGGACCGAGCAGAGCTCCCGCGACTCGGCGCGTGCCGTACCCGGTACTGCCGTCGACAAACTCGACATCCGCATCGTCTCCCACGGCCGAAGTCCGAACCAAGCGCGTACTTTCGCGCGTCCAGCGGAACTACCCACGCCGACGAGGCGGAAACCGGTTGGTACATGTGGGAGATCGCGCGTGTACGCGCGGGCCGACTGCTCGGAGAGGGCCGCCATTGGCCGGGTTCCGGCGTCAACGCCTCGTGATCGGATCCCACTTACGAGAAACGCTTCGCGATCGCTTCCGTGATCGCACGCGGTTCGTGTTCCTGGATGAAGTGACGAGTGCGCGGCAACTCGACCACTTCGAGATCTGCGAAGGCGGCGCGCATTCGTGGGACACAGGCGCTCGGCCGGAAGACCATGTCACGCATTCCCCACACCAACAGGGTCGGCTTGTCGCCGAGCAGGGCAGGTACGTCCCGGGCGAGTCGCTCGAGCAGTGGACGCGCGGCACGAATCTGCCCGGGCATGACGGCGAGTCCGCGACGGGCTTCGGCGGTGGGTTGCACCGCGCGGTAGTGATCGGCCTCGGCCGCGGTGAGTTTGTGCTTCAGCTCAGCGAGCAACACGCGCTCGATGAGGAAGTTGTGTTCGAGTATCCGCCACTGCATCGGACGGCTGCTCATGATCATGCTGAACGCCCGGTTGGCGACTGCCTCGATCGGCCAGAACACGGTATTGCCAGAACGATCCCTCTCACCCGGTCCGCCCGCGCGGTGACCGCGCCCAGACCGATGGGTCCGCCCCAATCGTGTCCCATCACGACGAAGCCATCGAGTTGCAGATGATCGATGAACTCGCCGAGGACCGCGGTGTGCTCGGCGATGGTGTAGCCGAAACCCATGGGCCGTTCGGACAATCCGAAGCCCAGGTAGTCGACGGCGACACAGCGGTACCGATCGCGCAGGGCCTGCACGATGTGGCGGTAGAGGAAGCTCCACGCCGGAGCGCCGTGACAGAACAGGAACGTTGGTCCGGCCCCCTCGTCGATGTAGTGAACGCGGCCGACGGACGAGTCGAACCAGCGCGACGCGAATGGATACAGGTTCCCATCGGGAACAAAGTCGATCACCATTGAGCAGCCCCTCCCTCTGCGCGAGACTACATGCGCTGTCCCGCTCAGCACCGGCCCCTAGCCGATTGCGCCGAAGCCGCTCCCCCGGCGCTATCGCTGCCGGGCTCAATGGACCTTCAGTTGCTTCCACCCACGCGCCAACTGCATCCGAACGATCTCACCGACATGTCAACGCGGGCGCACGCGGTGCGGCCGGCTCGGCTGGTTGCCCCGTTCAGCGAGCACACGGCAGCGGAGTACTCCTGTCGGCGCGACCCCACAGCCACCGCGTCTCTCTCGGCCCCGACTTCCCCGGTGACAGCGCCACACGGAAGGGGAACTGCGACAGCCGGTGCGCCCGGACGCTTGTCGACGTGGCCGACCCGGCGTGGTCGGCGGTGGGGTGCAGGCAGGCGCACCTTCGTGCGGCAGTCGGCGGTCAAACCGTGATGCGGGCGAGTGCGCCGGTTTCGAGTGCCGTCCACAATGCACCGTCGGGACCGAGGGTGATGCCGTGCGGTTCGGCGCCGGGGATGGGCAGGTCGTATGTCTCGATCACGCCATCGGTGGTGATGGATCCGACACGGTTGCCGCCCCACTCTGTGAACCACAGTGCTTCACCCGGTCCGGCGGTGATGGCGTGCGGTCGGGCCGCCCGGTCGGGTAGCGGGAACTCGGTGACCTGGCCATGAGTGGTGATCCGACCGATCTGTCCGGCGGCGATCTCGACGAACCACAACGCGCCGTCCGGCCCCGCGGTGATCCCTACCGGCGCGGCGGCCTCGGTCGGTAGCGGGTGGACGGTGATGCTGCCGTCCATGTCGATCCGCCCGATGGCATTGGTCTGGTTCAAGGTGAACCACATTCCACTGTCCGGGCCGACGGTGATCGCGGACGGGAACGCGCCCGTGGTCGGGAGCGGGAACTCCGTAACCGCACCCTCGGTGGTGACCCGGCCGATGCGATCGGCGGTGGTCTCGGTGAACCACAACGCACCATCGGGTCCGGCGGCGATGCCGAACGGCCCACACTCCCGCAACGGAAACTCCGTGATCTCGCCTCCTGTCGTGATCCGGCCGATTCGGTGCGCCTGGTACTCCGTGAACCACAACGCACCGTCCGGGCCGGACGCGATGATCGTCGGCCCGCAGTCCAGGTCGAGTTGGTGGTTCTCCGGTTCACCGCCGGGCACCAACCTGCCGATCTGTCCACTCCGGACAAGCGTGTACCACAGGGCGTCATCCGGGCCCGTGGTGATCGCGTACGGGCCACCGCCGGGCACGGCGTTGTGTTGGATAGTGGTCATCGGATTCCCTCCGCGATGCGGACGATGTCGGCAGGAGAGCCGGCCATGATGGTGCGGGCGTGCTCGGTGACGAGTTCGGTCGGCCAGTCCCACCAGGCGGCGCGGAGCAGGCGCTCGATGTCGGCATCGTCGAAGCGTCGGCGGATCGGACGGGCCGGGTTCCCGCCGACGATCGTGTACGGCGGCACGTCCGCGGTGACCACCGCGCCGGTCGCGATGATCGCGCCGTCCCCGATGGTGGTACCGGGCATGACGGTGGCCTGGTAGCCGAACCACACGTCGTTGCCGACCACGGTATCGCCCCGGCTGGGCATGCCCATGACGATGTCGAGAGTCTTGTCAGCCCACTCACCACCGAACATGGTGAAGGGGAACGTGGACACGCCCACCGTCGGGTGCTCGGCGCCGGCCATCAGGAACCGCGTGCCAGCGGCTATCGCGCAGTATCTGCCGATGACCAGCCGCTCCGGACCGTAGGCGTAAAGCACGTTGCGGGACTGGAACTCCGTCGCGCCGTCCGGGTCGTCATAGTAGGTGTAGTCGCCGACCACGATCTTGGGCGAATTGATCAGCGGCGCGAGGAAAACCACCCGCTCGTGCGCAGGCAGGGGATGGACGGTCGTCGGATCAGGTGTCAACTTCCAGCTCCTGGTGAAGGGATGTCTGCGGGAAAGCTATCGAGGGAGTTGCGGACGCGGCGAGACGGCCCCTGCTCGGTGACCATCACGGCCGGCCCGACGATCACCGCCTGGCCGGCTCGTTGGTGTCGAACATGGTCATCACGCTACGGGCGGCGACGAGATAGGAATCTGTCACACCCTCGGCCTCCCCTTCGGGGCTCGCCGTCCTCGACGACGTCCCCAGCCGCAACCCTGGGCGAAGCCCTGCTGCGCTGCGGCATCTGAGCACCGAGGTTGCCGGGGTATCGACAAGTCAGCGAAATGCTGGTTCAGAGAACAATTGTGAGCATCACGCGACGCCCTCGCGGCTGCCGACGCCTACGTAGCTCACCGTCAGCGTGCTGCTTCCAACCTTGACGAACTGTTGGGTTTATGCAACATTTAGTTGTATGACCCCTGTGAGGCGTGGGAAAAATCTTCCTATTTACAACCGCATCGGGGTGTTACGCGCCGAGCGGAGAATGAGCCGGGCCCAGCTTGCCGAGGCGATCGAGGTGAATCCGCAGACGGTCGGGGCGCTGGAACGAGGCGATCACTATCCGAGTCTCGATCTGGCGCTGCGGATCTGCGATGTGTTCGGCCTGCCGGTCGAGGCGGTGTTCTCGCGGGAAGAATTCGCGCCGCTGTCCACGGCGGTCTACCGGAACGACGGAGGGGATATTCGATGACGCACCCGAACCTGCTGGAGCGCTACCAGGCTCGCCGGACACGCCGGTTCGAGGTCTACGCCGAGCGCTGGGCCCACATGTTGCCGCGGTGGCGGACGCGGCGCCGCCGCCGGTTGCTGGTGGTGGCCCTCGCGACGATGTTCCTGGCTCTGACGGTCGTCGCGGTGCTGATCGCGTGCGGTCTGGAGCGGGGACCCCTGCTGTGGGCGCCGATATGTCTGCTGTTCTTTCCGCTGTGGATATCGTTGCAGATCGTCTCGGGACGCCAAGCCGACGCGCCCGTCGGCGCTCTGGACGAATGGGAGATCGAGCAGCGCAACGCGGCTCGCTCAGTGGGGCTCACCCTCACCCAGACGCTGGCGATGATTCCTGCGATCTGGCTGATCGTCGTGGGCGGATTCACCGACCTCGACAATATCCAGTCCGCCTACGCGGGCGGGGTGATGCTGCTGACCGCGCTGCTTGTCGGCGGTTGCACCCCAACAATGATCCTGGCCTGGACCCGCCCCGACGCGGAAGCCGAGGACGAGTGATGAACCTGCTCGCCGGAGACTTGATGCTGCTGCTTCTCAACGAACGTACTGGGCGCTCAATGCGCCGACGTGTGTGGCGGGTCGTGTCGAGTCTGGCGGGCAACGGTTTCGTCCGAGCGACACGCATTGCCACCGCATCGGCACCGATCGGTGCGCCGACCTCTACCCTTTGACTGTGGCGACCACCCGTTCGGAGTTCCACACCCACCAGGACGTGAGTGCGTCCTGCGCCCTGTGCACACAGCCCGTGGACCATGCGCCGCCTCGGCATATGACTGCGGCGGAGTTTCGGGAACACGGTCGCGCGGTGGTGGATTGGGTGGCCGACTACTGGGAGCGGGTGGAGTCCCTGCCGGTGTTGTCGACGGTGCCGTCCGGTGCGGTGCGTGCGCAACTGCCGTCATCGCCACCGGAGTTGGGTGAGCCGTTTCCCGACCTGCTCGACGATATTGATCGCATTATCGTGCCCGGCTTGACGCATTGGCAGCATCCCGGTTTTTTCGCCTACTACCCGACGGGCGCGTCGGGTCCCGCGGCGCTGGCCGATCTGCTGGCCTCCGGATTGGGCGTGCAGGGGATGCTCTGGCAGACCAGTCCGGCCTGTACCGAGTTGGAACAGCATGTCCTCGACTGGCTTGCCGGGCTGATCGGCCTGCCCGAACGCTTCACCTTCGCAGGCACCGGCGGCGGCGTCGTTCAGGACAGTGCCTCCACCGCGATGCTGGTCACGCTGCTCGCGGCGCTGCACCGGGCCTCTGGCGGGCAGGTGGCCCAGGAGGGTATCGGCCTGGGGCGCTACGTCGTCTACACCTCCGCCGAGGCCAACTGCGGCTTCGAGAAGGTCGCGCGCACCACCGGTCTGGGCTCCTCGGCGGTGCGTTTCATCGAGACCAGCGCCGACCTCTCGATGGACCCGCAGGCACTGCGTGCCGCGATCGAACACGACGTGGGTCTCGGGTTCACTCCCGTGCTGGTGATGGCGACGGTAGGCACGACGTCCACTGGTGCGATAGATCCGGTGGGACTCATCGGCCCGGTCTGTCGCGAATACGGCGCCTGGCTGCATGTGGACGCCGCGTATGCGGGCGTCGCGGCGATCTGTCCGGAGCTGCGGTGGATCCATGCCGGCGTGGCCGAGTTCGCCGATTCGTATGCGACCAACCCGCACAAATGGCTGCTCACCGCCCTGGACTTCGACGCTTGCTACGTCGCGGATCGCGGCGCTCTGACCGGTGCGCTGTCGGTGCTGCCGGAATACCTGCGCAACGGTGCGAGCGAATCGGGTGCAGTAGTGGACTACCGGGATTGGCAGGTGCCGGTGGGACGTAGGTTCCGGGCGTTGAAGTTGTGGGCGGTGATCCGCTGGTACGGCGCGGCCGGGCTGCGCGAGCATATTCGGCACAGTGTGGCACTGGCCCAGCAGTTCGCCTCCTGGGTCGGAACGGATGAGCGCTTCGAAGTGCTGGCTCCGCATCCGCTGTCGCTGATCTGTTTCCGGTTGCGCGGAGACGATTCGGCGAATCGGGAACTGCTCGATGCGGTCAACGCGACCGGACGAGTGTTTCTGTCACACACGAGGGTTCGTGGTGCATTCGCACTTCGGCTGGCCATCGGCGGCACTGCCACCCGAGGCGAGCATGTCGCCGCCGCGTGGGCGCTGCTGAGTGAACGCGCTGGCAGCGCACGATACTGACTCGGCCGCGGTGATGCCGCGTTGCCCCGGAGGGGGTGGTTCGGCCACCGCTGCCGGCCGACTGTCTCGTTGCTGGCCCGATTGCCAGCCGGTTCACGCGGCGCCAGGTCGTCGGCAGCGGATGGGTGAGACGCAGCGGTGCACCCGCGTGACGCCGACCATCCGGCGCCATCACAGCAATCCGGTCCGGCGGCGCTGGACAGCGCGTACGTGAACGCCGCCGAAGCACCCTTCGGCGGCGTGCTCACCCATCTCGGGCATTCAGTAGACGGTGAATGTGCCGACCAGCTCCGCTTCGGTGACGCCGGGACAGGATTGGTCGGTGGTCACGGTGTTGTCATCGGATGCGGTATGTCCCGCGTAGGTACCCGATACGATCACGATCGGGAACAAGGCCGGACCCGAGCCCTTGGATTTGCTCTGATTGCCCGCGGCCGCGCTGCTGATCGTGCTGGTGCTGCCATCGGACCAAGTGATGGTCCCGGTGCCCTGGTGGATGTTGACTTTCCCGTCGCACGATGCGACTTCGAAGCCCTGCTCGTCCATGCTCACCGGGTACGGCTGCCCCTCGTCGACGGCAGTCCCCGTACAGTCGGTGAATTGGGCGGTAGCCGTCCACTCGACCTTCGACGGCAACGAACCCAACCCCGATCCGGCCCAGTTCACAGTGCCGTGTTCGGTGCAGGTGATGATGGGGACCGCGGTAGTGCCACCGGGCGGCGCAGCGATGCCCGGGGCTGCGAACGGGATCACCCCGAGCGACGCGCTTGCGAGAACAACGGCTCCGGCCAGACGATATCGAGTGAACATGCGTCTCCTTGGTCGTTCCTGCTTGCCTGACGTCCGCTCCAGACATTAACCGGCTACCGACCGCGGAACCGGTTCCCCACGCCCCGCGGCGTTGCGGAGACGACCGGAAACTCGCAGTCCGGCCGCGCCTGCACACGACCAGGCGGCAGAGGCGAGCAACGCTGGCTATACCTCTCTCCGCGGTCGGACCGGCGCTACACCTGAAACGGGCTTGCTCCCCTGGACGGCGCGTGCGTCAGAACGCGATGTCGCCGCTGTGCCTGGACTGCAGCATTCGGCGTGCCCCCGTCAGTGCCGCGGCGCCGAGGACCCGTTCCAGTTGCTCCCAGCGGGTGACGAGGTCGGCGAGCATCATCATCATGACATCCGGGAATGCGTAGAGGAACGTTTTGTAACGGTAGTGGTCGAGGTAGTAGAGACGGACTGCGGTCACGGCGGTGACGGCGGCGGTTCTGGCGTCGAAGAACAGGTCGTGGCCGCCGAGGATACTGCCTCTGGCCAGTACGGCGCGGTCGTAGACACCGCCGAAATCGACCTCCACGTCACCCTCGGCGACGACGTAGACGCCGTGGGCGGTGTCGTCTTCGCGGCAGATGGGGTCGCCGGGGGCGTAGGTGAGTTCATCGAACATGGAGGCAAGGGTTTCGAGGTCGGCGTCGACAAGGGGCGCGAACAACGGCACGCCGAAGGGGTCCACACCATCGCTGAGGCACGCCACGCGAGCTCTCAGACAGTCGAAGCCGATATGCTTCATACGCATTCGCGCGAAGCGTTTCATGCGGTCGATATCGCGGCGCTGTCGGCGCGAGGTCTCGGTGCTCGGCGGGCTGTAGATCGACGGGTCATCGGCGATTCGGGCCGCTTCGCGTAGACCCGACTCGTAGGCACTGTGGACGCAACCCCAGTGATAACTGTTGGTCGCCTCGCCCGCGAAGAACAGGCGCGCGCCGACGGGTTCGGCGAGGGCGTCGAGGTCGCGAGGGGAAGCCTCGACACCGATGCAGGCGTAGGAACCGAGCGCGTAGGGATCCGATGACCACGCCGTTCGGGAAACATGCCTGGGCTCCGGAGTGTTCGTGCCGAAGATATCCCGCACGACGCCGACAGCGTAATCCTGGACCTCGAAATCGGTCCAAGACTCCGAGTCGCGCCCGAGCGATGCGCCGAGCAGCAGCACCAGAATCGGCTTACCGTGCGACTTCCACATGCTGATGACCACGGTCGGGTAACTGTCGGTCTCACGGCACAGATAACCGAAGACGTATTGCTCCGCAGGCCAGAAGATTCGGTCGTAGTGCAAGGCGATCTTGTTCAGCGTGCCGAACCCGACGCGGTCGATGGCATGACGTTTGGTTTCCGGCAGTAGCGGACTGAACTCGATCCCATTCGACTTGAGGACGCCTAGTGGTACGGTGACCAGAACCTTGTCGGCTTCGTAGACGCCGAGGTCGGTTGTCACCCGCACCGGCGTCGAGCCGTCGCCGGTCTCGATCCGGCGCACAACGGTTTCCAGTTCGATGGTCAGATCCTCGGCGAGTGCATCGACCACCGCCTGGTAGCCGCCGTGCAGGACGCTGTCGCCATAACCGTAGACGCGGTAGCCGTCTTCCCAGAACTTGAACGAGAGGCCGCCGGGATCCTCACCGACGTCCTCGCGCAGAATCACATTGAGGTGGTAGCGGATGCCCTGTTCATCGTCGTCAGTGTGGCCCGCTTCAGCGATGATTTGGTCGATGACCGCAGCGAGCGGCACATCGGGATGTCCGCTGCGCCGGGCGATCTCCGCGCGTCGCTCCAGTTCGTGGAGTAATTCGTCGGCGAGTTCCAGTGTCCGGTTCTTCACCGTCGCGGGGCTGATCTGCCGATCGGGTCCGAACAGCGTCAGGCTATCGAATCCACCGGTATAGGAACTGTCGCCGCCGACATAGCTATGCGGGATTTCGAGTTGTTCGACCAACTCTGTGATCGGATTGCCCTCCGTACCGTGTATCCAGTGCGCGCCCAGGTCGACACCGTCGCTGTCGGTCCAGATCCGGCCGCCGATCCGGCTGCGCGCCTCCAGCACGGTCACCGCATGGCCCCGCTTCTGAAGACATTGTGCCGCAGTCAATCCCGCGATACCCGCACCCACTACGAGCACGCTCGACGGCCTCTTTGCGATGGCAGCGTCGCCGATCGTTGCCTGCCCCGCGAGAGTGGGCTCCAAGCCATTGCTCGGTGAAAAATCACTCAGGTGCTCCATCGTCACAGTATCGGGGAAAGGCGTTGCGAGAGAGCACGTTCTACAATATTCGCATATTACCCAAGCGACCATTCGGAGATCCGAAACAGACAAGCTCCAAGTTTAAATCGGCTGACCCACCGGCGTTTCGATTTCACACCCGGTTCGGGGCGTGGGCCGCGGTGATGTGTGCGGCTTCCGCGGACCTTTCGGTGGCACTGGCGGTGGGGCAACCTACTGCTGGGGTGAGAGTTCACCCGTGGTTGGTCACGAAGTGTGCAGCGGGATCGCGACGACCTGATTTACCGACTGGCCGGTGAACAGTGTCGGCCCTGCGCTCGCCTGCCGTAGGCGGGTGCACGGCATGGATAGTCACCCGTAAGCGATTCTCTCCAGCAAATCCAGCGCTTCGTCCACCTTGTTCAGTTCGCCGGACGGCAAGCTCTCCGACAAAACCTGCGCGAGAGCGTTGTTCGGTGACCCCTGCTGCCCGCGCACCCAGGCCACGCCATCGTCGGTGAGCATCAGGTTCACCCGGCGTCCGTCGATCGGGTCGCGTACGCCGACGATCAGTCCCTGATCTCGTAACCCGTCGACGACATTGCGCATCGTCTGCGGGCGCAACATCTCCAGGCGAGCCAGATCGACAGCGGCCATGGCTCCGCATCGATGCAAGCGTCCCAGCACAGCCCACTGCGTCGCGGACAATCGACACTCGTTCGGATCCCTCCGGGTGCGCCGCAGAATTACGGTCAATGCAATGCGCAGACGGGCCGCCGTGGCGGCCAGTGCTGTGGCGTCCGTGGTATCAACGGCCAACATAAACTCCTACTCACCCGAGCGGGACAATCCATGGGTGGCGTCCGGCCTCGGCAACGTCGCGACGAGTGCTTGGTCGTCGTCGAGGGCCGATGGGCGGCCACAGGGAGCCCTGATCGCGCTCGGTGCCGTGCGGGTGCGCGAGTTGTTCGCCGGATCCCGGCTCTGCAGCACCCGCCCGGCGGGTGGTATCGAACCCACGCGGCCACCCGGCGCCCTGCCGGCAGTCGCTCGACCGGACGCCAGATCGATCTCGCTGTGCAGGCTGCGCGGCGGTGACGACGTCGAACTAAAAACACGCCGTCGTGCTCACCATGAACCATGCCGCCACCGCCGCGTGCTACTCGGGCTGGCCGGTTACAGGCAGAAGCTCAACTCGACAGGGCCGACCGGGATAGGGATGCATACTTCCACCGAGCCCGCGACCGGGGTTGCCGCGGAGGTATCCGCCGAGGCCGTGCCGACGCCGAGGGCGGTGGCGGACAGCGCGAATGCGACGACGGTGAGCGGGCGAATAATTCTCGAGTTCATACAGTCATCCTCAGTCGTGTTCATGTGGAATTCCCGGGTTCGGGACGGAACGATCAGATCACGAACTCGGGAGCCGTTGCACGTCGTTTTCCAGACTCTGTATATATAGATCAACTCTTTCCGAACCCGTCGTGGATCATCACAGTATCAAGTGGCATTCACACTTGCTGTGACCCGAATGTACACGATAGTTCAATCCATTGATTGTGGCATTTCGTCGCTGGCATCGAATATCTCCGAGGTCGCCAGGAAGTCTGCCGTGTCACACCCCGGACCTGCGCTGATAGGGGGAACTTCTGCACGGCGGCGGGTGCCAACTCGCCCATTCGCCGCATGCGGACGTCCGCAGTGGACGCGATGCGGGCCACACGGCAGTTGTGCAGCTGTTGTTCGTGCAGCATTCCCCTGGTTTGTCACCGCGCCCGCCGTCACATAGAAACTTGTTCCTGAAACCGACTTTTGTCGGTGGTGGTGCGTTGTGACGCCAGGGAAGAGGCTGTCGTTCGAAATAGAGCCTGTCACAAAAATCCGTTCGGCCCGCTTTTCGCTGCGCTATTGCCAGTACTTTGATCTTGGAAAACTCCCCATGCCTGAGAGGCTGCCGGACATTCGGAACCGTCGTCCCGCAGCTGCTTTCGATGCCTGAAGAACATGTTCCACCGACCGGACCGGCCCGTAGGCCTGGTGAAGGAGAAATATGTCCACCGACACCGATGCGACCCCTATATCGGACACCCCACCGGGAAGCCCCTGGTCCGAACGGCTTTCGTCGATCTCCCGCCATGATCTGCCCGCCTCGATCGTGGTGTTCCTTGTTGCCCTGCCCTTGTCGCTGGGCATTGCCATCGCCTCCGACGCTCCTCTCGCCGCCGGCCTGATCGCGGCCGCGGTCGGTGGCATCGTGGTCGGCTTCCTCGGTGGAAGCCCGATGCAGGTCAGTGGGCCGGCGGCCGGCCTCACCGTGGTCGTCGCCGATATCATTAACCAGTTCGGCTGGCAGACAACATGTTTCATTACCGCCGCAGCCGGCCTGTTGCAGATCGTGTTCGGAGTGAGCCGGATCGCGCGTGCCGCGCTGGCGATAGCGCCGGTCGTCGTGCATGCCATGCTCGCCGGTATCGGTGTCACCATCGCACTGCAGCAGGTGCACGTACTGCTGGGCGGGGCATCGCGTAGCTCGGCCTTCGAGAACATCAGCGAACTACCCGGTCAGCTGCTCAACCCGCACGGTGACGACTTCGTCATCGGCCTGATCGTCATCGGCATCATCGTCGCCTGGCGCCGGGTACCGGACAAGGTTCGCCTGATCCCCGGCCCGCTGGCCGCGGTGCTGGTGGGTACGGTGCTATCGCTGGTGCTGCCTGGCAATCCGGACCGCATCGAGATCGACAGCTCGCTGTTCACCGCCATCGGCCTGCCCGACCTGCCGAGCGGCAACTGGGGTGGGGTGGTGTCGGCGGTGCTTACCATCGCCCTCATCGCCAGCGTGGAGAGCCTGCTGTCAGCAGTGGCCGTGGACAAGCTGCACACTGGCAGGCGCACCAACTTCGACCGCGAGCTGCTGGCCCAGGGCGCGGCCAACATGACTTCCGGCATGCTCGGTGGCCTCCCGGTCACGGGTGTGATCGTGCGCAGCTCCACCAACGTGGCCGCCGGTGCGCGCACCAGGGCCTCGACGATTCTGCACGGTGTGTGGATTCTCGTGTTCTCCATTGCGCTCGTCGGCGTCCTACAGCAGGTCCCGAAGTCGGCGCTGGCCGGATTACTCATCGTGGTGGGCGTCCAGCTGGTGAAGCTGGCCCACATCCAGCTCGCCCATCGCACCGGCGACCTGGCGGTATACGCGGTGACCATGGTCAGCGTGGTGTTTCTGAACCTGCTCGAGGGCGTGCTGATCGGCCTGGCTATGGCGTTCTCGATTCTGCTGTGGCGAGTGGTGAAGGTATCGGTACAGGCCACACCGGTGGCGGGCACAGACCGCTGGATCGTCCGCGTCGACGGCACGTGCACGTTCCTGGCGCTGCCGAAGCTGACCAAGGAGCTGGCCACGGTGCCGGCGGGTTCCGACGTACTTGTCGAGCTGACCGTCGACTTCCTCGACCACGCCGGCTACGAGGCCATCCGCGATTGGGTCCGCCAGCACAAAAGTACCGGCGGGAACGTGGAATTCGTCGAGATCGGAACCGCGCGCATGGAACACGCCATGACCGGCCCGCCTCGGCGCGGCCGGGCGCGCGGCATTCTCGACGAGGTGCTCGTCCCGTGGCGCGAGCGCGACGGCGACGCGGTCGCAGCCGGCGTGGTCGCCTACCATCGCAGCCACGCCCACGTGATGCGGCCGCACCTGGATCAGCTGCGCGACCGGCAAGATCCGCACTCGCTGTTCCTCACCTGTGCCGACTCACGCATCGTGCCCAATGTGATCACCAACAGCGGTCCCGGTGACCTGTTCACCGTCCGCAACGTCGGCAACCTGCACCCCGCAGACGGATCGGACGCCTCGGTCGAGGCGGCCCTGTCCTTCGCGGTGGACAACCTGAAGGTGCACAACGTGGTGGTGTGCGGCCACTCCTCCTGCGGTGCCATGAAGGCCCTGCTGGCCGGCACCTCCGCGGGACCAGGACTGGACACCTGGCTCACCCATGCCCGCCCAAGCCTGGATGCCTACCGTGCCGGGCACCCGGTGCGAGCCGCTGCGGCGGCCGCGGGATACGACGAAACCGCCCAGCTGAGCATGGTCAACGTCGCCGTCCAGCTCGAGACCCTGCGACGCCACCCGGTGATCCGCCAGGCTGCCGCTGCCCGCGGCCTGACAGTATCGGGCCTGTTCTTCGACATCTCCACCGCCCGCGTGCTCGAGGTCACCACCGACGGCATCAGCGAAATCACCGACCAGGTCGCCGAACCGGTCATCGTGACCGGTCGGGTGCGAGTTCGCCGGTCCGTTGGATGAACTCACGCCGCGTGGTGGTGCCGACACCATGCGGACCACACGTCGATCGCCGAATTCCCGCGTACGCCGCCGCAAGGTGAGCCCGCCCACTGCCCTTTCTCCACTGGGGCCCCGCCGTTCTGGCACACCGCGCGAGTGCGTGGCACTGCCCGCCGTCATCTGCCGGGCCAGGAACATCGGCGAGGATGAGTCGAAAGGCAGATCAACTTCCGCGCAGCGCGGTGATGACCTGGTCAGCGGCGGTAAGGTGGCCCCGATAGTTGCCCGGCTCGCCACCGTGCCGTCGCCCGCCCGATATCAGTTACCGGAGGCTCGCCGTAGAGCCACTCACGGGCCAGGCGATGCCAATTGTTGGTCGTCTCGAGCTGACCGAGCGCAGCGAAGGTGAACAACTCCGCCCGCCTGGAGAACACGTGCTCAGCCGGAAGCAGCTGATGGCGCATACCCCGGAATTCGTCCGCCCTCGGGTCGACGGCGAGCACCACTGCCGCGGTGGCGAGCTCGGGGGTGATCGTGATCTGCTCGTCGAGCAGATGCCAACCCGAGGCAGCCCATACGTATTCCAGACATTCCTGTGGTGTGACGCTCGCGTCCGGGTCGATGATGCCGCGTCCGACCCACGCCTGGTACAGATCCCCTGCCCGGTGTTCTCCGGCGGCTAGCAGGGACGCACGCTCGAACTCGGCGTCCGCGGGATTCATCCGGTAATAGAGCCCGAAATCCACGAAGGCGAGTCGACCGCCCCCGTCCAGAAGGATGTTGCCGGGATGCGGGTCACCGCAGAACTCGTAGTCGGAGAACAGCGAACTGATGTAGAAGCGGTAGATCAGCTCACCGATCCGATCCCGGTCGGCCGCGGGCAGAGCCTGAATCTCTTGAAAGGACCTCCCTGCGACGAACTCTGTCACAAGAACGTGGTGCGTGCAGAGTTCTCCGACACTGTCGGGGACGGTGGTGAAGGGATGTTCGTGGAAGCGCGACGCGACTGCATGCTGAGTCCGCGCTTCGCGAAGGTAGTCGAGTTCACCGCCGATGTTGCGTGCGATCTCGTCCAGCACGGCGGCGTCGGCCGCGCTCGGCAGCACGGATCTCCACACCTTGGCGAACAACTGCAAGTTACGCATGTCCGCATGAACGGCCTCATCCACACCGGGGTACTTCACCTTCACCGCGACCATGCGCCCGTCATGCAACCTCGCCCGATACACCTGGCCGATCGAGGCTGCGGCCACGGGCGTCTCCTCGAAATCGGCGAACACTCGCGACATCGGCCCGAGATCACTCTCGATGACCTTCCGCATCGCCTTGAACGGAACCTCCGGTGCGCGATCTCGAAGTTCGGCGAGCTTCACCCGAAACAGTTCACGGTGGGATTCGGGAACGAGGTCGACATCGAGAACCGACAGCATCTGGCCCAGCTTCATCGCCGCGCCCTTCATGCCGCCGAGCACTGTGACCATTTGCTGCGCGGCTTGCAGAGCGGAACGCTCAGCGAGTATCTGCCGGGCTTCGTCAGGCCGACCGATCATGGACAACCGAGTCCCGACTCCACGCGCAGCCTGCCCCGCGACCAGTCGGCCCAGCCGACTGCCCCGCGCCAGTCGACCTCTGGGCAGCTGACCGGCCGCCATCAGTACCTCCGTGGGCCGACCCATGACCTGTATCCCGTCGCTGGTTTCGGCCGTTCCCGCAACGTCGGCCGTCACTTCAACGGTCTAACAACTTACAACAAGCGGCAGTGATATACGACAGCTGAAGTTGAAGCGAGCGAAGCTCAGGACTGTGTCAGCGCGTCCTGCCGGTAATCCCGGGAGTGTGTGCCGATCGGCTGGAATCGAGTGTGCCCCAGCTCACCGCCTCTTCGGAGGCTTATGGCGTGGCAACAAACCGCTCGAGCGCCAGACCGGCTTGTCAGCGATCCAATGCTCCATGCGTTCATTGCCGGCCGCTCCATCTTCTGCGACTGATTGACGATTCGTTGTTCGCACCGAATCGGGCATTCCACCCTGATCGACCTCCGACGACTGGCGTCCACTGCTGGATCCAGTGGCCGAAGGATCGCGCAACTCCTGGCCGACGTTCGCTGCTCGCGCGGCTTGTGAGCGCTATCGCAAATAGTGAGCAAATGTGTCGCGTAACCACCGAAGAATTCCTTTTGACGGTGTGTCGAATGGTCTTCCGCCGCATGTCATCGCCATGGTTCACCGACATCGAGGGGTCGGGCAAAGAAGAGTGGAAGGTGAGTTCGGGATCCTCTTATCGTTGGACCACGACCGATGAAGGGCCAGGTCGAATGCGTTCGCCGGGAGTTCGGCCGCCTCGCACGGCTGCCGACCGCACCATCGGCCGGTAGAGCCGCAGCAACCAGGCGGAAGGGAGTCGACGATGACAGCCGACGGGGCACTTGGGAATGGATTGACCGTCTCGGGCAAACCGATGCCCTTACCCACACACGGCGTGCGGGAGGTGTCTCGGCAGCTGGCCCCTGGTGACGTCGTCCCTGGTGACGCCGCCGCCATCACCAGGGTCTGTTTCGAGCTGTCAGCCAGCATGCTGGACGGGCAGGATCTTCCGGCGAAGACCGGCCGGCTGGCCGAAGCGGCGGCCGATTGGGCCCGGGAGGGCGTGTCGATCGACACGATCCTGCATTCCATCCACGAAGGATTGAAACTCGGTATGGATCTCATCTTCTCGAACGTGACGGTGAAGGACTACGCCAATCTGGTAGACGGCGTGAAGCTGGTGGTGGAAATGCTCGACATCATGAGCGCGACTGTCGCCCGTGCCTATGTCCGTGAGTACAAGGCGGCAGTCAGTGAGCACCACACCGCCGTACACACTCTGACCTCCGCGCTGCTGGGGGGATACGCCACTACAACAACGGCCTGCGAACACGGAATAGGCATTGCCGACGAGTATTCGGTTCTGGCAGTGGATATTCCAAAACACCCCGACGAGCAGCATCCGATGCTCGACGGCAAGGTCGTCGCCCGCCGCAAACTGCGCCGCCTGCAGGCCGAGCTTGCTACCCGCTGCGGCGAGAACGCACTCGCGCTGCTCAGTGTGGACGGTGGGACGATCCTGATCCCGACTGCGACGCTGAGCGGCGGGCGTCTCGACGAACTGCTCGCCCAGCTGTCGGCCGCCGCGCGCGTACCCCTGACAGCGGCCGTTGTCACAGCATCGGCCACTGAAGTGCCCGGTGCAGCCGACCGCGCTCACGAACTGCTCGACACGGTGCGGCGGCTGCAGTGTGCCCCCACCCTGTACCGTTTCGCCGATGTGGCGTTGGAGTACCAGCTGACCCGGCCGGGTCCGGGTCGTGAAAGTCTCGGGTCGCTGCTGGACCCCCTCGACGATCACCCCGAACTGCTCCAAACCTTGCAGTGTTATATCGGCAACAACCTCAATCGCCAACGCACCTCCCGCTCGTTGCAGATCCACACCAACACCGTCGACTATCGGCTCAAGCGCGTCAGCCAGCTCACCGGATTCGATCCCACTACTACGTCGGGTGTGTGGCAACTACGTTCGGCGCTCATCGCCCGCACGTTCAGCAAGCGCAGCCAACCCGATATCCCGGTCGACGCCGTGTAAAACTGCCATTGCGAATTCCGACCATTCGGACACGCCCGCCTCATATTCGAGTGTGACGAAGTTGTGTGGTTGCACGAACATCGCGATCTCAGCCGGAGACCAGCCAGCTCAGCTTCAGCCGTATGCCGTGATCGAATGTGGGACGGTGACTCGGCGATCCATGTCTCAGGCGGACATACTCGGCAATTCATCTGTCTGCTCTTGTTGTGAGCAGGATCGTCGGCGCGGTGTCAGTCGCTGAATGTGACCGCTACCAGCCGAGCGGCCGTACCCGATCCGGTGACTGATAGTGCGCAGTGGCTATCCAGAGCTTGTCGATGCCTCGATTTCGGCTTCGGCCCCTGCCGCGATCAGGCGGGCGGTCATGACGATGACTTCCTGGCGCTCGCCGGTGTCAGCGTCGAGTAGCGCGGCGCGGACTGCCGCCGCGAAACCGACGTTGATCAGAACGAACGCTATCGCGTCGTGGGCATTTCCATTGCCGGGGCCGAGCACCTGGATCAGCAGAACTTTCAGTAGTGCGCGCAGGCGTGGTTCGAATCCTGGGAGGCCGCTGTTGTAGTAGGCCAGCCCTCCCGCCAACGCCCGCACCAGTGAAGCATTGGCCACCAGTTCGTCGGTGACGGCCTCGAGGATGGTGATGGCCAGTTCCAGAACGGTTCTGCCGGCGGAATCGGACACGCTGCGAATAAGGTGCTGTTCGATACTTTCCAGCAGGCTTTCCAGCAGTTCGTCCACCATGACCCCACGGTCGGTGAAGTGTCGGTAGACAGTATTGACGCTCACCCCGGCCTCGGCAGCGATCCGGTTGGTCGAGGTATTGGCGATCCCGCGTTCCCCGAACAGGCGTGCGGCAGTATCAAGGATGTGCTCCCTGGTCGCCTTCGCGCGTTCCTGTGTCGGACGACGAGTCGCCTTCTTCTGCGGGGTCACCTACCCGCTCCTGTCTGTCGGCCCGGGAGGCTCGATGTTGTGCGGCTTGACGGTGGGCCAATCGTTGCGCGTTCGACCTGCGTCATGCCGAGTCTCTCGTGCGTTCGGATTCGATCCACGCAGCGACCGCACGCGCGGTGATGGTGAGAGCCCGTCTACGTTGCTGGTCGTCGATCTCCAGTACCGACGCGCGGAGCGCTGCCGCGATCCCGGTGTTGATCAACACGATGCTCATGATGTCGTATTTGTGGTCGTCGCCTGGGCCGAGCAGCTGGATGACCAGCACTTTGGCGAAAAGACGTAGACGGAGTTCGAGTTCGGGGATGCCGGTGTCATAGAACGAGACCCCGCCCGAGAGCGCGCGTATCAACTGGGCGTTGGCCACCAACTCGTCGGTGATGACCTCCAGAATGGACGCCACCAGCTCCGCGGTGGATTGTCCGGCGAGGCCGAACACACGCTGGGTGAAGCGCTGTTCGGCATTTTCCAGCAGCCGCTCGATCAGCTTGTCCACCATGACCGTGCGGTCGGTGAAGTAACGGTAGACAGTGCCGACACTCACTCCGGCCTCGGCGGCGATCCGGTTGGCCGAGGTGTTGGCGATCCCGTGTTCTCCGAACAGGCGTGCGGCACTGTCGAGGATGTGCTCCCGGGTCGCCTTCGCGCGCTCCTGTGTCGGACGACGGGTGCCACTGTTCGACGGCATAAATACTCCTGCCTGCTGTCGCTGGGAAGGGTCACCGTCGCCAACCCTACGGTCTGTGGGAGCGCCGGATGAACGGCTCTGGTGCACTTGCGGTGGCGGCCGGGTCTCGGTGACGGCACGATGTCTCGCGGAAAGGGGAATCTGCTGTCGGTGTGGCATTTCGCCGCACCGATGCCGCCGGGAGGAACTGGTGATGGTGCAGCGGCGGCGCCAGGTGCTTTGTCGACACCGACTACCGGGCCACCAACGACCCGGCCCATCTGGCTCTGTTCGTACACTCGGGCGTGGCAGCGACGCTACTTCGCGCGGACGAGGGGACGCGATCGGACGGTGAGATGGGCCGGCCGTCCATGGTGCTTACGGTGCTTGCACCAGTGCAGCGGTGATACGCCGCACCGCAGGCAATACCAGCAGCAGCGTCGGGAAGGCGATGGGCCAGGATACGGCCCAGGAACGCAACCAGACCCCGATCGCGAGGCCGTCGCTCATCAGCGTGCTGATCAACGAGACGATGCAGGTCATCAGGATCGACAACAGCATCGGCATGATCACCGAGGTGTAGCGGGCGGGCAGCTTGCCGAAGCCGGTGCGGGACTGGGGATTCGCGGAATTCATCGGTCGCTCCGTAAACGTCTCGTCAGTCAACGACGCCGCCTGGTGGCGGGCCGGTGCGTTGGTTGACGTGAAACGCTTACGGCGAGCGAGGTCGCGGCACCGAGCTTAAGCAGCCGCGTGCGGCAGTGCAAGTCCGGCTCGCACCGCCGCACGGCGCCGAAGGTCCATCGGGTCGACACCCCGGGGAGTGCGCCCTACTTCGGCGCCTGGAAGCCGCCGATCTTCTGCTCGAGCAGTTCGGCCAGCCGCAGCGGGGTGCGGTCCTCGAATATCGGACCGATGAGCTGCACTCCCACCGGCAGCCCCTCAGGCGACCGGCCCGCGGGTATGGCGGTGGCAGGCAGGCCGGGCATGGTGGCCACACCGGCCCAGACGAGCTGGTCGAAGTACGGGTACTCGACGCCGTCGATGTCGATATGCCGGTTCTCCAGACCTCCGTTGTGGTCGTGCGGGAAGGCGGGAGTGGGCGTGATGGGGCACACCACGGCATCGAACTCGGCGAAGAGCTGCCGCCAGCCGTGGCGGTGGAGTTCGCGACGGTTGCTCGCCTCGACCCAGTCGCGGTGGCTCAGCACCATGCCGCGCAGCCGCGCCGCATCGAGACTCCGGTCGTCCGCGCTCAGGGCGGCGGCGTGGGTCTGCAGCTGTTCGTACGCGTCGAGGGAAATACCTGCGGCGGCGTTCGACAGCATCAGCAGCATGTAGAGCGTCGCCGCTTCGGTCGGATCGGGCAGTAGCGGACTGCGCCGTTCGACGCGGGCGCCCTCGTCGACGAGCGCCTCGGCGACCCGGTTCACGCCCGCCCGCACCGCCGATCCGGTCGGAATGAGCGGATGGTCCTCGATGATCAGGACACGGAAGTCCGACAGCCGCTCGTGGCGCGCGGGCGGCAGTGCGACGTCGTAGGCGACGCCGTGGGTCAGCGGGTCCGGTCCGGCCATCACGTCGAGCAGCAGCGCGAGGTCGCGGGCGGTGCGCGCCATCGGGCCGACGACGGCGAGGTCGAGGTCGACCGGCAAGGCCGGCGCAGGCGGCGCGACCATGCCGCGGGTCGCCGCCAGCCCGAGTGTCGGCTTGTGCGCGTAGACACCGCAGAAATGCGCGGGGGTGCGCAGCGAACCGGCGAGGTCGGAGCCGATGGACAGCGCGCCGAATCCGGCCGCCAGGGCCGCCGCCGAACCGCCGGACGACCCACCCGACGTGCGACCGTGATCCCACGGATTGTTGGTGGTGCCGTAGATCTCGTTGAAACTCTGAATATCTCGCAGCATCAACGGCACATTGGTTTTACCGAGCAGCACCGCGCCGGCCGCCTTCAACCGCGACACCTGTACCGCGTCCTCGGCAGGCACATAGTCCCGCTGCGCCGGCATGCCCCAGGTCGTGGGCTGGCCAGCGATATCGTAGGACTCTTTGACCGTTACCGGAATACCGAGCAGCGGCCGATCCTCGCCGCTGGCGCGCGCCTGGTCGGCATCGCGTGCGGCAGCCCGCGCATGGTCGAAGTCCGGTACACAGATCGCGTTGATCATCTTGTCGTCGCGCTCGATACGGGCGATCGCCTCGTCGGTCAGTTCCACCGAGGTCACCGCACCGACACGCAAAGCAGCCGCGAGTTCTTCGGCCGATTGAAAATTCCGCTCCATGAATTCGACGCTATTAGCCTGCGGCAGAGGACATAAAATGGTGCTTCGCACAACGGGAAAGTCGAACGGACCACCTGCATTGGTGAATTCACGCACCCGTTCTGCCATCGAGGACGGCCGACTCCAGGTCACAGCGTCGGCAGTGGGCCAACTCTCCAGCACAGGGCATGAAATGCCACTCCGCACAACGGGATGAATGTCTCAATGCTCATCCCCACGCCCCCGGACCCAGACTGATCGGCTGACGCCCCGAGAAAACCGATCTGCGGATCCAGAAGATCCGTAGTGCGGGTTCGCTGACTGGCTGATCATGTCGGGCCTTCGCGTCATACTGACGGTCATGGGGTATGAAACCGTGCGGGGGCATTCACGCAGAGGACGGGTAGGCGGGAGTTACGTGAGGGGGTCGGTCCGCTTCACCGACCGGCGCGCACCGCAGCGGCCGGGGCGTTACCGGTCCCCGTACTTCCACGGTTACCGCAGTGCGGCGCCTATGCCGATCCTGTGGGGCCTCGCGGCGCTCGTGGGCGTCCCGGTCCTCGTGCTGGTGGTGCTGGCGCTCACCCACATGGGATCTCCCGATAGGCCTGCCGACACCGCTGTGGTGCCCTCGTCTCTCGCGCCCGCGCAGCCGACTCCCCCGCCGAAGTCGTGCTTCCCGTTCAACTGCTGACCGCAAGACGCGCGTGGCTCGGTCCGTTGTGCTGCCGTGCTCGACGGTCGATTCGGACTGGCGTCAGTCCTTGCGCCCCAGCAGCGCCATGGCGACGTTGCGGCGATCACCCGTGGTGATGAGTGCGACTGGAATCGCAAACGCCGCTCGCAGGCGCAGGGGTTCCGGCAATAGCACCAGTTACGGCGGAGTTGTTGGTGGTAAACGATTCTCATTGGACGGGGCGAGTGGTTCGGCGTTGCGCGTCGGGGTTGTGAGGAGATCGGCGCGTTCACGCGTGCGTCCTCCCCGCCCATGCCATGATGCGTGCGGCCCTGACGCTCACCCGAAGGAGACAACAGTGCGACTCACCCGCCTTCCGGTTCTGCCCGCCGTCGCGCTGCTCGGTTCGGGCCTCATGCTCGCCGGCTCGTCCTCCGCCCTCGCTGCAGGCCCCGGACTCGACGTCGCGGCCTTCAGCTGTCCCCATCCCGACGGACTCTTCCCTTACCCCGGGGACGTGACGAGGTACTTTCAGTGCTCGAACAACGTCCCGACCGTTCAGAGGTGTCCGGACGGCCTGAATTGGAACCCGACTGGCCAGTACTGCGACTGGCCGGCCAGTGCGGGCGCGGTGGCTGGTGCCCGGCAGCGGTAGGAGCCGCGGGAAGAACAGGCGAGGATGTAGAGAGGCCCACAGGGAACGGGCAGACTCTTTGAAACGGGACAATCCGCAGGTCTGGCCCTGGCGGCATCGGCCCGCATTTACGCGTAGACAGTTTCGCGGCGGACGCCGAATTCCTTGACCAGCCCTCGGCGGAAGTGGCGGGTGGCTACATTCCGCGGGAACTGGGTCTATCTGTGTGCCACGGTCGGCAGCGTGATCACCTTTGTCCTTCTGTTTCAGCCGTGGCTGACCACTGGCACCGGCGGGACGGACGGTGTGATCCACGCCAACGCCTTCGGACGAATTCACGTCACTACCTTCTGGGTTGATCTCTGGGCGCAAACATCGGTACCGAATCCGAAAGCCAGCGGAACGTGGGGCATCCTCACCAGCGTCGCGATTGTCATCACGGTGTGCAGCGTGGCGGTCAACAGTGTGGCCCGCACCGCGGCGCTCACGCACCTGGTGATCGTTGCCACGGTATTCGTCGCCATCTTCACCGTCACCACCGCGCTCTACCTGAACAGCAAGGGCGACGAACTGACGCGAGTGGTTTCCTATGGCGCGGCCCGGGACCCGGGGACCCAGATCGGATTGCTGATCCGATGGGCCAGAGGCCACGACAATTATCCGGCACCGGGGTTCCGCCAGGTCTCCTACGCCACCTACAGCCTCACATGGTCTGCGATCTACACTTTCCGCTATGGCTGTTGTCGCGCAATGGCTTCGAGGACGCGAGAATCGGCTGCACCAAAAGAGGCTGAACAAATCGGCCGCAGAGACAGCGTAACCGGTGAGCAAGAAAGAGGATTGACGACCGCAGCCGGGCCGTTCGCGCGGAAGTGTGGGCTTTGATTCAGCAGCACGAACCCGGCTACCGTGACGATCCCGCTGTGCGGACTTCCCTCGAGATGGTGAAGCAGATGTTCGCCGAACACGTCCCGGTTGGCATATTCGGCACGGCCGGTCAGCGCTGTAGGGGTCGCCGTAGCATTCGCCGAAAATCGGGCGGATATAGCGTAGTCGGCTGGTAAGGCCCAGTTTTCGTGTTCGCGGTGCGGATGTGGCTGGTTGGTGCTTGGCTGGGTGGCCGATGAGGTTGATCGGCACGGGTGGAGGCTGGGTTCGTGGCGACGCGGGTGTTCGCGGACGAGGAGTTGGAGCGTCTGCGGGGGTTCCCGGAGATCAGCCGTGAGGAGTTGTTCCGGTATTTCACGTTGACTCCGGCTGATCTGGCGTTCGTGGATCCGGGCCGGGGTCGGGGCCCGGCGGATCGGTTGGGGTTGGCGGTGGCGTTGTGCACGCTGGGGTGGTTGGGGTTCGTGCCGGATCGGTTGGCGACGGCGCCGCCGGTGGTGGTGGCTCGGCTGGCCGAGCAGTTGCGGGTGGATCCGGTGGAGATCGGCTCGTACGGTCGGCGGGCCAAGACCCGCACCGAGCATGTGCGGCTGGCGGCGCAGTATCTGGGCTGGCGGCCGGCGGGGGCGTTGGAGTTCAAGGAGCTGGATGAGTTCCTGCTGGCACGGGCGATGGAGCACGATTCGCCGACGTTGCTGTTCCGGCTGGCGTGTGAGTATCTGATCTCGGCGCGGGTGATCCGGCCGGGCCCGGTGACGGTGGTGGAACGGGTCGCGCACGCCCGCCACCAGGCCCAAGCCGAGACTTACGACCGGTTGGCGCACGAGTTCACCCCCGAGCGGTGCGCGGAGCTGGACGCGCTGCTGATTGTCGATCCGTCGCTGGGGATGTCACGGTTGCGGTGGCTGTCGACCGGACCTGTGGAGGCCTCGGCGACGGCGGTGAAAGCCGAGGTCGACAAGCTGGGGTTCCTGCGCAACCTGGGTGCGGACACTGTGGAGATGTCGGTGCTGCCCGCGGAGCGGCGCCGTTTCCTGGCCACGATGGGCCGCCGCCTGACCCCGCAGGCCCTGGAGCGCCGTGATCCGCAGCGCCGGTATCCGATCCTGCTCACCGTGCTGGCACAGTCGGCCACCGACGTCCTCGATGAGGTGGTGGCGCTGTTCGACCAGGCGATCTCGGCGAAGTTCTCCACCGCTGAACACCGGATGCGTGACGAACTCGCCGAACGCGGCAAGTCGGGTGAGAACCGCCAGGCCCTGCTGGACGAGCTCCTAGAAATCATCAACGACCCGCAGATCCCCGATGAACAGGTCGGTGGCCTGGTGCGTGGTGACCGCATCGGGTGGGAGCGGTTGCGGGCGGCGGTCGCCCAGTCCAAACCCAGGCTGCCGCGTGACCACGGGCATCTGGCCGCCCTGGACGGGTCGTATTCGTATCTGCGGCAGTTCACCCCGGCGGTGTTGTCGGTGGTGCGGTTCGCCGGCGGCACCGCGGCGACTGAGCTGCTGATCGCGGTGGACATGCTACGAGAGCTCAACGCCACGGGCCGCCGCAAGGTGTTCGATGACGCCCCGGCCGGGTTCGTGCCGACCAAGTGGCGTGGCTATCTCGACGAGGCCCGCAAATCGGGCAGTTCCACCGCCTACCGGCACTACTGGGAGCTGTGCGTGCTGCTCGGGCTGCGGGATGGGCTGCGTAGCGGGGATGTGTATGTGCCGGGGTCGCGCCGGTATGCCGACCCGGCGGCCTACATGCTCACCCCGGCGCAGTGGGAGCCCCAACGCACCGAATTCTGCCGCCTGGTCGGCAAATCCGCCGACCCCGCCCACGCACTGGCCACCGCGTCCGACGAGCTGCACGAAGCGGTCGCCGAGCTGGAGACCGTACTCGCCGAGGGCGTGGGCCCGGTGCGCCTGGACGAGGACGGGGATCTGGTGATCTCGCCGCTGACCGCGGAGGAGGTGCCGGAGGAGGCGAAGGCACTCAAGGCCGAGCTGACCGAGATGCTGCCGTTCGCGCCGATCGTGTCGCTGCTGATCGAGCTGGACAAACGCACCGGCTACCTGGACTGCTTCACCCACGCCACCGGCAAGCAGGCCCGGACCCCGGAGCTGAAACGGAACCTGATCGCGGTGCTGCTGGCGTATTCGACGAACCTGGGGCTGACCCGGATGGCGGAGGCGTCCGGGATTTCCTACGACATCCTCGCATGGACCAGCGAGTGGTATGTGCGGGAGGAGACGCTGCGGGCGGCGAACTTGGCGCTCATCGGCTACCACCAAAGGTTGCCGCTGACCGCGGTGTTCGGCGCCGGCACCCTGTCCTCGTCGGATGGGCAGCGGTTCCCGACCCGCGGCAAGTCTGTGACCGCCCGCGCACTGAGCCGCTATTTCGCCAACGAGGGCCTGTCGACCTACACCCATGTCACCGATCAGCACGCCACCTACGGCACCAAGGTCATCGTCGCTACTCGCCGCGAGGCGCACTACGTGCTCGACGAGATCCTGGGCAATGCCACGGATCTGCCGATCACCGAGCACGCCACCGACACCCACGGCGTGACGCTGGTGAACTTCGGGCTGTTCGACCTGCTCGGGTTGCAGCTCTCGCCGCGGATCCGGGACCTGGGGCGGATCACCCTGTACCGGCCGGGTACCCGCACCGAGACCGAGGCCCGGTTCCCACACGCGGGCCCGCTGATGACCCGGAAACTGAACCTGGACCTGATCGCCGAGCACTACGAGGAGGTCGAGGAACATCGCTGAGAAATCCGGCGCTTAGCGGTTACCGCACATAGCCGCGCTATCAGAGATTTTCGGCATCCGTCGGCCTGCTGCGGAACAGTGCGAGGATCCGAAGGCTGAAGCTGAGGAAGTAGAGAACTCCGCCCACGATTATTGCGGCCATACTGAGCACGTAGACCCAACTCGGTTGGCCCGGAGGATAGAAGGAACTCACGCTGACCGAGGTGACCAGGCTGCCTCCGATAAGTATCCACGACAGGGTGCGGTTGAGCAGTATGCGGCGGGCCCTTGCGAATACACGTTGTTCGGCAGCACGCTCGGCCGACGAAGCGTCCGGTTGCCCAGCATCGTCGGATGCCACACGCAGCTCCGCCAGCTGGAGGGAGATCTGGCGTTCGATCGTGTCCTTACCCTCAAGTTCGACCGGCCAGTCCCGGTAGAGCTGCAGCAGCGTTTCAAGCTGTTCGTGTGGAGGAGGCTTGCGAACATTCAAGCGGGCTACCACGGCTGCAATGAATGGGGACTGCTGCATGGATAGGTGACAACCGAGTTGGCTTGCCCTTCGGGTGGGCTGGAAGGATGTCATCGTGCCGAAGCCCTATCCCCGTGAGTTCCGCGACGATGTCGTGCGTGTGGCTCGCAATCGCGACGATGGTGTGACGCTGGAGCAGATCGCCGCCGATTTCGGGATCCACCCGATGACGCTGTCGAAATGGATGCGTCAGGCCGACGTCGACGAGGGAACCAAACCGGGCACCAGCACGAGCGAGTCGGCCGAGCTGCGGGCGGCGAAACGGCGAATCCGGTTGCTGGAGCAGGAGAACGAGGTCCTCAAACGGGCCGCCGCTTATTTCGCGCAGGCGAACCTGCCGGGAAAATGATCTACCCGCTCGTCCGCGAGCTGGCCGAAGACGGGATCCCCGTCACGGTGACGTGCCGGGTGCTGAAATTGGCCCGTCAGCCGTACTACCGATGGCTGGCCAAACCGGTCACTGCCGCCGAACTCGACCAGGCGTATCGGGCCAACGCGCTGTTCGACGCCCATCGCGACGATCCCGAATTCGGGTACCGATTTCTCGCCGACGAGGCCCGCGCCGCCGGTGAACCGATGGCCGACCGCACTGCATGGCGGATCTGTTCGGCTCAGGGCTGGTGGAGTGCGTTCGGCAAGAAGCGACGCGGAAAGGGCAAAGCCGGCCCGCCGGTCCACGATGATCTGGTCCAACGCAACTTCACCGCTGAGGCTCCGAATCGGCTGTGGCTGGCCGACATTTCCGAACATCAGACAGGCGAGGGCAAGCTCTACATTTGTGCGGTCAAGGACGTCTATTCCAACCGGATCGTCGGCTACTCCATCGACTCACGCATGAAATCGGCGCTGGCGGTGCACGCGCTCAACAATGCAGTGGCTCGCCGTGGTGAGGTGGCCGGTTGCATTCTGCACACCGACCGCGGATCGCAATTTCGCAGCCGGAAATTCGTGCGAGCCCTGACTCGTCACGGCATGGCCGGGTCGATGGGCCGTGTCGGCGCGGCCGGTGACAATGCCGCCATGGAGAGTTTCTTCGCGCTGCTGCAGAAGAATGTCCTCAACCGCCGATCCTGGTGCAGCCGTGACGAATTGCGCCTCGCGATCGTCACCTGGATCGAACGGACCTACCACCGCCGCCGACGCCAAGCTACCCTCGGCCGTTTGACGCCGGTCGAATACGAGACCATCATGACCCCACTGGCCAGTCAGGCCGCGTGATCGAATCTGTCACCCGATCGTGCAGCAGTCCCATGCGGCCAGGATCACCGCGAGTGGAGCAGAGATAGGTAGCCAGTCCACGACTGCGCTTCCACGCGGCGGATCGGCAGCAGCTAGCCAGGACAGCAACATACTCGAATGCTGCCATCTGCCAACTTCTTTCGCTTACCGTGATCCGTTTGCGTCGAACCGGGGGTAGAGGTCCAGATGTCAGGAGCTGGTCAGTGCCTGGCGGCGAAGGTTAGCGCTGCCTGGGCGGGTAGGTTGGCACTGTTGCTTCGACAAGATTTCTTACCGAACAGGTGTGCGATTACTGACCGCCGATAATGGGTGCTATCTGCGGTAGCCACGCCTTAGCGTGACTTTTCGCGGATCTGGACCCCACGTGCCGTGTTCCGTTCGCCGGTCGGCTTTCGGAACACCCGATTGCAGGTCACCCGGTGGTGAAGTCAGCGATCATGGGCCATGTCCCGCGTTCGAGGTTGTGACGTTGAGATGCGGTCTGTGTCATCGACACTCATCCTCGACTGCCGTTGCCAGGCGCATGGCGTCCTCGTGGTCGCGGTCGTTGTCGGTGAGCGTGAGCCTCTTGGCGCCGCGGTAGGCGGCCCTGCCTGGGGCGGGTGTGTCGATGATGTCGATGATCGGGCGGACCGCAGCGTCTGGGTGTTGACCCAACAGCGTCCCGAGAACTGTGGCAGCGACTTTCATGCCCTTCCCGACTTCGCCGGCGAAGCTGGAGCGGACAAGCCGAGCGGGGCCCCAGGTGACGTAAGAGAGGTCCTGGTTGTGGTTCGTGGCGAGGATGCCGAGCAGCTCGTTGGCCCGACGCTGCTGCGCGTTGGACCTTGCGAAGGTGAACCCTTTGCTCATCTCGAGGTCGTCGAAGGCGATGGCATCAGCTCGCGCGCCGGGAACGGCTGTGTTCACGATGACTGGTCTGTCAACTGCTCCGAGGAGCGCGTCGAGTCCGGTGACGAACAAATACTTGGAGATGAAGAACAGCGCCCAGGACGCCTCATGTCCCTCGGCTGTAGTGTGTCTACGTTGCCGTATGAACGAGGCCGCCAGAACCAGCGCATCGATCCGCTCGTGGTTCGCCTGCAGGTGCGCGACCACGCGACGGCTGTCTGCGACCAGTGACAGATCGGCCGCGACGAAATCCGCCCGCGACACCGCGGACTGGTCGTCGCCCGTCACAGTTGTGAGTAGTGCGTCGAACTTGGCGCGGCTTCGCCCAATCACGACGACGCGGTCGCCCGCACTCAGGAAGTGACGTGCCAGTGCAGCTCCCATACCGTCGGTACCTCCTGTGACCACGATCGTCCTCACCGCTTAGCCTCCCGATATTCGGAACATGTGTTCCGGATCAGGCTAGCATTGTTCCGGAACATATGTTCCGAATAGCTATAGTGAGGGCGTGGCAGATGATCGCAAGCAGCGGCGAGATGCCGTCGCCAACAGGGAACGAATCCTGGCAGCTGCAGCCGCCGCCTTCAGGGAGAGCGGCATGGCCGTCGACATGCGCGCCGTCGCCGCAGCGGCTGGTGTCGGAGTCGGCACCCTCTACCGGCACTTCCCCACCCGCGAGCACCTCGTGCACGCCGTGACGGGGACCGACCTCACCGACCTCGCCGGGGCAACCCTTCCGGAACGAGTGTCCGCGATTTCCGGTCTTCGCGAGTTCTTCGCCGCGACGATGGCTCAACTCACCAGCAGCAAGGCAATGATCGATCTGCTCACCGCCGGGTCACCATCGGATGCGGATCTCCGACGATGCATCTCGCACCTCACCAAGATCGGCCAAGAGGCCGTCGACCGATCCCGCACCGATCACACCCTCGCCGCCGACGTGACCGCTCGCGACATCGCCTATCAACTCCTCGGACTCATCCGCATCGCGCAACTGATCCCCGACTCCGAACCAGACACGATCGGACACCATGTAGAACTCGCGCTACGCGGTCTGGCCGCTGATCAACAGAATCGATACCAGGCCGCCGACTGTGCCGACTCGCCTGTCGTCAACGTCCCGCCCCGCAACATCTAGACCGCATGAGCCGGACGGAAGGACCAGTGTCTTGGAGCCGACCGGCTTCATGAACCGGGTGTCACGATCCTTTTATCGGCGCCCCAACTCCTCCGCAAGCGATCGTCGGCACGTTGCACATCGTCAACCGTTTCGCCCGCAGCCTGCACACTGATCCCGGCCCCATCGGCCTCTACGTCACCGAACTTCTCCTCAGCGGTTTCACTGCCCAACACGATGAGATGAGACCCCCTTTCACCCGGCGACGCGTTCCCGGGTGAGGTCCAGACGGGTGGTCATGTCGAGCCGTAACCGGCCATAGGGATTGATGTTCGACCAGAACAGGGGGCTCAGTGCGCGGCGTTCGGTGTCGCCGACCAGATCGTGGAACTGCGGGTCTTCCAGGACCGCTTGCAGCAGAAGGGTATTGATGTGGACCATCGCCGATTGCAGTAGGTGCAAAGCGAGCATCGACACCTCGGTGTGCTCGCGGTCGGCGCCGGTGAGCTGGGAGTCCTTGCCGTAGAACACGACCGTGTTGGCGGAGTTCCAGTTCTCCACCACCTGCAACCCGCTGTTGATCTCTCTTCTGAGTTCTTCCGACGCCACGCCCTCGGCTATTCCTCGGGCGGCCGGTTCCAGCGCTCCAGGGCAGGTTTTGGTGGTGTCGGCGTCGAGCAGGATGAACTCCCATGCCGCCGTCGATCGTGATGGTCCACCGGTCGACGTCCTCAACGGACACCCGGTAGTACGCCCTACATCGGTGCCTGGAAGCCGCCGATCTTCTGTTCGAGCAGTTCGGCCAGCCGCAGCGGGGTGCGGTCCTCGAACATCGGACCGATGAGCTGCACCCCCACCGGCAGGCCCTCGGGGGAGCGGCCCGCAGGTATAGCGGTGGCCGGCAGGCCGGGCATGGTCGCCACGCCGGGCCAGGCGTGCAGATCCCGGTATGGGTACCCGACGCCGTCGATATCGATCCGCTGCTCCCAGGGGTCGGAATGGTGGTCGTGCGGAAACGCAGGGGTCGGGGTGACCGGACACACCACGGCGTCGAACTCGGCGAACAGCTGCCGCCAGCCATGGCGGTGTAGTTCGCGGCGGTTGTTCGCCTGCACCCGGTCGCGATGGCTGAACACCGCGCTACGTAACCAATCCACACGGCTACTGTGGTCATCCGCGTCGAGTCCGGCGGCCGCGGTCCGCAGCCGCTCGTATTCCTCCGCCGGAGACCCCGCGGCGGCGTTCGACATCATCAACTGTATGTAGACCGTCGCCGCTTCGGCCAGATCGGGCAGCAACGGACTGTGCCGTTCGACGCGGGCGGCGGTCCCGGCGAGTGCGTCGGCGACGCGGTTCACCGCGGCCCGGACGGCGGACCCGGTCGGGATGAGCGGATGCTCCTCGAGGATCAGCACCCGGAAATCGCGAAGCTCCTGATGGCGCGCGACCGGCAGCGCCAAGTCGAACGCGGTGCCATGTGTCAGTGGGTCCGGTCCGGCCATCACGTCCAGCAACAACGTCAGGTCGCGGGCGGTGCGCGCCATCGGACCGACCACGGCGAGATCGTGGTCGACAGGCAGTGGCCGGTGTCGGTGGCGCGACCATACCGCGGGACGCCACCAGCCCGAGTGTCGGCTTGTGTGCGTAGACACCGCAGAAATGCGCGGGGACGCGCAGTGAACCGGCGAGGTCGGAGCCGATGGACAGCGCGCCGAACCCGGACGCCAGCGCCGCCGCCGATCCGCCGGAGGACCCGCCCGACGTGCGGTCGTGATCCCATGGGTTGTTGGTGGTGCCGTAGATCTCGTTGAAGCTCTGCCAATATCTCAGCGTGAGCGGCACATTGGTCTTACCGAGCACCACCACGCCGGCCGCCCGCAAACGCGAAACCTGTATCGCGTCCTCGGCGGGCACATAGTCCTTGTATGCCGGCATGCCCCAGGTCGTGGGCAGCCCGGCGATGTTGTAGGACTCCTTGACCGTCACCGGAATACCGAGCAACGGCCGGTCCTCGCCGCGGGCGCGCGCCTGGTCCGCAGCGCGCGCGGCGGCCCGCGCATTATCGAAGTCCGGCACACAGATCGCGTTAATCGCCTTGTCGTCGCGCTCGATACGGGCGATCGCCTCCTCGGTCAGTTCCATCGAGGTCACTTCACCAGCACGCAAAGCAGCCAAAAGCTCTTCGGCCGCGAGAAAACTCCACTCCATTAATCCGACGCTATCGGCTCGCCAGAGAGGACATAAAATGCCGCTTCGCGCAAAAGGGAAATTAGAACAGGGTGACCTTCAGGGCAAATTAACACATTCGTTCTGTCATATCCCAGGTCACGGTGTCGGCAGAGCCCGACTCGATTGGCGCAGGCCATGAAATGCCGATTCGCACAACGGGATAGATGTCTCAATACTCCTCATGTTCCTGCCCCGGCCAGAGACTATTCGGCCGACCGGCGACCATGGTGACGCGCGGCGGGATCGGTGTCGGCCTGGAAGTTCAGGAGAGGGCCTGGACGGGCTGTGGTTCGACGTGTACGCCTGGCTCCGCGAAGACGCCGGTTTGACCTGGGTGGTCGACCACCCGCACACCGAACTCGACGACGAGCACCCCGGCCACGAAATCGGCCGCTGCCGCGGCTTCCGCTTCCCCCTCGACCAACTGCCGGTGATATGGGCGCGCTACCAAGGCACCGACTGAACACCCAGTAGGCAGGGCAGCCCCGGAACACCCAACGTTCCGGGGCTGCCCTGCCTACTGGGGTCTACTTCTTCCCGCCGCTCTTACCGCTACCGGACTTCGCCGCGCTCGACTGAGCACGGAGACGCGAAGCCGGACTTCGCCGAGCTGCTGCCCGGGTTCTTCGCGGCCGCGGACTGGACTCGGGACGCAGCCGCGGCGGTCATCTTGCCGCCGCCGTGGCCCTTCCCACCAGACTTCGACATGACGCACTCCTTCCCGTACCTCGGCCCCTCCTCCGGGATACGCCCGCCGGGCCCAGCGCGCACCGACTTTCACTCGCCTTTGTGTGTCAGTCCGGGTGTGTCAGTTAGATAACGGACATGTTCGAAGACGCCCCGACGGCTGCGTCGGCCACCGGGTGCGTTGGGAGCGAGCCCGCCGCCGGATTCCACAGCTCGCTGATGTCGCGGTCGTCGATCTGCTCGGCGGCTGCACCAGCGCGGTCGACCGTGAAGTCCTCGAGCGACTCTTCGATCTGGCCCACATCGGCAACTGGAGCGCGCCGACACTGCTGCGCCGAGCCGACCAGGCGCGCCGAGTGCTGGCCACCCGTCACAGTGACCAGCCGATCAGACTCAGCCAAGTGCGCGCCGAGCTCGGCAACATCTGGCAGTCCCGCATCGTGGCTCACGTGCTCGACGACTGCGGCCAGCTGATCCACGACAGCGACTCGCGCGCGCAGCAATGGATCGACCGCCGAACTGCCACGCTCCCAGCGGGATTCCGTGACGAGGTCCGGGCCTGGCTGCTCGCGCTGCACGACGGCGAGCCACGGGCCCGCCCCCGCGCCGAGGCCACACTGCACGCCTACTTCGCCCGAGTGCACCCAGTGCTGATCGCATGGGCCCCGGCCCGCCCGCACCTGCGCGAAGTCACCCGCGAAGACGTCTCAGCCGTGCTGAAAACCCTGACCGGCCACCGACGAAACGGAACCTTCGTCGCCCTGCGGTCGCTGTTCGGATTCGCCAAACGACATCGCCTGATCTTCTCCGACCCGACCCGCCGCCTGCACGCAGGCCGCGCGCCACACCGCTCGATACTGCCCATGACCACCGAGCAAGTCGACACCGTCACAGCGACCGCGATAACCCCACTCCAGCGAGTCATCGTCGCCCTGGTGGCCGTCTACGCCGCCCGCGCCACCGCGCTGCGACACCTCCTGCTCGACGACATCGACCTCTCCGCGCGCCGGATCCGGATCGGCGCAACCAGCCACCTGCTCACCGAATTCACCTACGCCGTCGTGACAGAGTGGCTCGGCCACCGGCACGAGAACTGGCCGCACACCCCGAACCGCCACGTCATCGTCTCACGCGACTCCGTGCTGGGCACCGCACCGGTCTCCGACTACCACCTGACCTGGAACCTCGGCCTGCTCGGCATCGACCTCGAGCAGATCCGCGCCGACCGCGTTCTGCAAGAAGCACTCTCACTCGGCAGCGACCCGCTGCACCTGGCACAAGCGTTCGGTCTCAGCGACAAGACCGCAGTCGAATACGCCACGATCGCACGCACCCTCGCCGAGTAACCACCGCCACATCCGAGCGACCAAGTAACCAACCAGCACTCGGTTGTGCTGGTGAAGTGACCGCTGGGTGTCCCCGAGATTCACCCGGCGTCGTGTTTGGCTGACCGTCCGGTCCCACCCACTGGGGAATACGTGAACCTCACCTTGGGGAATTGCGTGAACGAGAATCAGCTGACCTAGGACTTCCACGGAAGCTGACATGCAGGCGCGCTACATCACAAGAGGTGTGTTTCGTCTCCAGGAAGGCTGTCGTAGACGGTGTTCGCCCAGCTTCGTTCAGGGATCGCGAAGAACGGGCGGGTGAGCAGAATGTCGCCTACGCGCTGGGCGAGCACCGTGAATCCCAGCTCGTCCGAGGCCGCGTCGCCGTCGGCGGAGATGGTGAGATCCAGGTCATGCTCGTCGGCGTACTCGAACCACTGCCGGGTGAGTTCGGAAGGTACTCGCCCGACCAATCCAAGACCGTGCATCCAGACCTGAGGTCCGCAGCCCGCCTCGACGGCAACACTGGCCAGCATGCCTTCGGTGTTGTAGTACACCGTGACGGCTGGCAGGTAGCCACCTCCGGTGGCGGGACGAAAGTCGGCCCGCTGATCGAGGCCAGGGTGTTTCGGCGAGCCGGGATAGATTTTGCCGTCGAATCCCTGCGTTCGCATCACAGCGGACGCTTGCTCGTGATTCATCTCGAAGCGCAGCGGCCCCACGTGCTCGAACGGGGTGTACTCCCACTGCGTGCGATCAGCTTCCTCGACGACCAGCCACATAGAGGCCCTTTCGACTTGATACAGAACTGGTGATACCAGCGGACTCGATTCCAGCGCGGCCATCGCAGGACATCTTTGCTGGGCAAGGCGTTGTCGTTGTTTATCGCGAGTCCGGAACTCCGTTCGGGCACGGAATCCGGGATCACGACAGAGGCGGGTCCACCCGCAGGGTTGCGCCCTCGGCAACCAGTCGGAACTGGTTTATCCAGGCTCCGGCGGTCCGACGACCCGGATAGTCAGCTCGTAGGTGCCGGTGTCCGAGCGGTCGAGCGACCAGCCGCCAGCGGCCAAGGTGTCGGCCAACGCGTCGATCATCGCCCGCCAGCCGGCGTGGACGAGGCGTTTGCGGCGCGGCGGCGCGGCAGCCAAGCCGGTGATCGCGTCAACCGCTTGGTCGCTCGGTTCCCACGCGACGTACACGCCGGGCATCCCGTCGATGATCGGGTCGTAGAAGACATAGGCGTGACCAGGGGGCACCTGAGTCCCCTTGGTGCTGTCGCCCGCGTCGAAGACCAGGACGCCCAGGAACTCCAGGTCGGCTACCACATCAGCCGCGAGAAGGGCGAACTCCGATTCGCGCTCAGCGTCGACTCGGTCAAACACCACCACGGACTCCATTCTCCCCACGAGGTCACCTTCAGCACGGGCTGATACTGCTGGCACCGGCGCAGTCTGACGCGCCGACGGGCGCTTCCGGCGGCGTCGGTTGTGTCTGACGAACGCACGCCACCAACGTCCTCAGGGACCCGCCGATTGGGGCATTCATGCTCCGTCGAGTGGCTTGATGTGTAGTCCGGCGTGTGGGTCCCACCCCTTGATCAGCACATAGCCGGCGGGTTCTGCAGGCCAGCACTGGAGCCGGACGTGCTGTTCATGACGCAAGGACTCGTCGAGTACTTCGTCGCCATAGGGGTCGTACTTCAGCGCGATCCGCAGTCGCAGCCATCCATTCGGAGCCGCGACCGCCGCGTCGTCTTCGACTCCGACAGGATCGACGAACCTCAGCTTGCCAGCGCTGACCTGCAGGCTGTCCTCCAAGACTGTCGCATAGGCATCCTCGTCGAAACGCGCCGGTGGTTGATCGAGAACATCAACAGACACGCTGACATACGCGTTCACGCCGGTATGGACGCCGGTCGCCTCAAACGGGTTCTTGAGCGCGAGCTCTGGCGGGGATTCGCTACCAATCACAAAGAAGTCTTCGGAATCACAACCGACTACCACACTGGTGCTCATCGTCCAGTTCTACCGCCACGCTGTGCATTCCCCGGGCTTCCACTTCGCCCTATTGGGAATAGGACAAGCAGGCGTACCGCCGCCGTGACGCGATCTGGCCCAGAGGTGCAAAACGGCATGACGCGCTCCAGCCGCGCGACTGCTCGGCAGCTGAGTCTGCGGTCTGGTGTGGCGCCAGCATTCGTGAACAGCTCCGAAGCGGCACCGCTGGCAACACGCATCCGACGACGGGGACGTCAGGATTCACCAACACGACATCCGCACGGTTTGGGATGCCGTCAAGGTTCACCGATCATTGGCGTCACTTATTCGCCAATGCAACCACGGCGCGGTTTGCCCGGAACTCGTCGGGATTCGCACGACCACAGCACGAACCCGGGCCAGTTCCCGCCGAAGAAGCTTCACTCACCATGAATACGCACGATTCCGGAGAGCAAGTTATGGACTTGGACGGTCTAAGGGAGGGACACCCGCGTCGGTGCGCCAGGACCGGGGCAAGCTCTCTTGCTGAGGGAGAGCGCGGCAGCACCTCGAGACCCAACCACCAGGCCCTCATTTTCGTGCGCGAAACCGGACTCTGCCCTGCTCAGGTCGTGCGGTACTTCGCTGTAGCCAGCATCCGGATCGAAGACATCCAGTCACCACCCCGACACAGCAGAAAGGCCCCGCCGATGGCGAGGCCCTTCGTCGTGTCGGTGGTCAGGCTGAGCGTCGGTGCCGGCGGGCGAGCAACGCCAGGATCTCGTCTCGGCTGATGGTGTCGTCGGCGGCCGCCTCGGCGGTCACCCACTCGGAGACCAGCTCGTCGACGCTGGCCTCGGCGGCCTCGGCGCGGGCGGTGAGCCGCTGCTCGATCAACAGCGGAATGCGCAACTCCACGGTGCGGGTGACGATCAGCTCGCCGGGCTGCTCCGGACGCTCCACCTCGACAGGTGCCGCGTCGGGGTCGGGCCGGAAGTCGTCGATGCTCCAGTCCTCGCCGAAGGCGTCGACGAGCTCGCGGTACACCGCATCAGCGGCGTCATCCCTCGTATGGCTCATCTGCCTGCACCTCCCACTTCTCGAACGCGGCCAGATCCGTACCGGCCAGCTCACCGGCCGCGACCACCAGCGACTCGAACAGAGCCACTTCCCTGACCGCGACCAGCACGGGCCTGCCCGATGCGGTTCGTGCTGCTATCAGTGTGACCCTGATCGGGCCGCCCGTCGATGGACGCGGCCACCGTCGGCGTGCCGTGAGCACCTGGTCGACTTCCTCGCGGGTCACACCCCGCAAATGCGATTCTGCCCAGTCAGGCAGCCAGTAGGGCATGGTGGGGCACCATACGCCCAACCCCTGACAGGTCGGAAGGATGATCCATGGCTGAATCCAGCAGCGAGAGTGGCTATATCACCTTCAGGAAGCGGTACTCCTGCGAGCACGACGCACCTGAACAGATCCCCATCCGCGACGCGGTGCGTGAGATCCAGAGATGGTTGCAGGCGTACGAGGACAGGATCACTGCGGCGATCGAGAACGGCCGGTCCCACTACGTCCACAACAAGATCCACTCCGTCGACTGTCCGACCCTGCGGGGCAACCTGTGGCCTACGACCTCGTGGTACTGGGTCACCGAGACCGACGACCCGAAAACGATCCAGGCTCGCTACACCGAGATCAACGAGGGCGAAGGTAGCGGGGGATACCAGTGGCGCGTTGCGGGCCAGCTTGTCACTCGCGAAGAAGCCGCCCAAACGGTTCTGAAGCGGTGCCGAACCTGTGCGCCCGACGTGAACCCCCGAGTGGCGGGTAAATGTCCCAAGAAGGTCGCCGGTCTCGGCGCAAGCGACCTGGGGCGCCTGCTCGACGGGCACCCCATCGAGTGCATCATCTACGAACCCGGTGTCGTGATCGTCCGCACGAGCGAAACCTCGCATCGGTTCGACGTGGCCGCGACCGTGCTTCTCGACCCCGCGCCCAGCGACCCGCCAGAGGACGAGAGCCGGGCTGATCAGCATGGACAACCGACCGATTCCGGCGGCCGGTGAGTCCCCGGCGGTTGGCACGGATCGATCACGGCCAAACTTTCGCAATTTCTTCGATCAGGAAAGCGTCAAGTTCAGTATCGGAGAGTTCGCCAGTCCCGTCCATCCACCAGCCCCCGATGCATTGAACGGCCGGATAAGGTAGATTGAATGCGTTCTGCATCAATTCAATCAAGTCGAGCGTCGACACACCTGGATAGAGTGTCAACATCTCTCGAAGTATGCGAGAGGGAACCCAGCCTTCTCGATATTTTGAGGCCGCTAGTGCGGCAGCCCCTTCGTCGAACCTCGGCTCGTAATAGTTCATTGGGTAAACTCCACCATTGCACTGGTGTACTCTCCGGGGCTACCCTGGACGTTCACAATTTCTACCCTTCCGAACCCCGCTTTAGCAGCTTGTTTTCCAGTCCATGTCCTCGCCGCCGCGGCCTCTAGTGACAATCCCTTAGCAGTGAGCTCGTTTAAGCCGGCAAGGTTCGATCCGAATTGCCAATTCCCTACTATCGAAGTGAACTTACCTTCGAAGAATTTCAGAATTGCTTGGAACTGTTCCTCACCGCTCAGCAGAGTCGACCGTTGTCCATTTTCCATTTTAGTTCTGAGGCTTACGAAGAGACTGCTACCCAAAATCTTACCCTCAGCGTGGAGCCGTGGGTTCGCCGTATCCTGTTTGTAGTATCGCTGACCCGGGATGGACCGATCGATCAGGCGCGGTGGTGAATGGACATTATCTTCGAGTGGGCCCGCCCCCGTGTGTTCGGGGCTCCGTCCCTCGCTTGCTTTCTCGAGCTCGCGCGCGCTGTGCTCGTCGGCATCGCCAAATGTTCCGCGCGCCGCGCGGAACTCATCGGCCACGTCGCCCAACGTGTCATGCAGGTGGGGACCGGTCCGACGGCTGAGCAGTTCGATCATGTCGTCCGCCATCCGCTGCAACTGGTGCAATAGCTCACCGTGCACGCCCTTCATCGCTGGCCGCCGCCTCCGACGCACGCATCGGGCATGGTCGCGGATCTCATATGTTGATCACCGGCCTGCTCGCCGCCGTGCGGCGGGGTCGCTGTCGGCTTGATACCGCCGTAGCCCGTCGTCGGAGACCCGCGCGTATTTGGCGAGGCTGCGTACGGAGGTATGCCCAGACAGTTTCATCAGCACCGGCGTCGAGCCTTCGTCCTCGGCGGGTTCAGCCGCGAATGCCGCAACTGGTGCAGCGTGTACGGACCGTCGTCGAAACCTTCGGTGTGAGTCTCGAACAACTCCGCCGCACGCCGATACGAAAGGCGCGCCCGCCCGGTCGACGGGGTCGATATCGTTGCGGGCCACAGAAGGCCGCGCTCTGCGGTCGGTGAGAAACAACGGACCGGATTTGCGGCCGGCCAGCATCTGCGGCAACAACCGCGCCGCGCCGGTCTGCCACGCGATGACCTCCCGCGCCCCGCCCGTACGGGTCACCACCGCGCACCGGTTCGCCGTATCCAGGTCGGGTACATCGAGCATCAGCACCTCCTCGGTACGCGCCGAGGACTCGTACAGCATGTGCCACAACACCCGTTCCCGCAGCGCCGCATCCGATCCCAGAATCTCGGCGACCCGCTCACGGCTCAGTGCCTTACTGGTATCCGGGGGCGCGGGCCGGGCCCGCAACCGCACCAACGGATCACCCGCCAGCCACTGCTGTTCGCGCCAACACCCGCACGCCGCCGCGAGAGCGGTCAACCGGATGTTGAACGTCTTGGGAGCCTTGCCGCCCCACACGAACGTGAACCAGCCTGCGACCCGATCCGGTTCCCGATCCAGCAGCGCCACATTCGTGTCCGCACCGAAATCGGCCACCAACCTGTCCAGCGCCGCCGCATAGGTTGCACGCGTGTTGGACACCGTGATCGTGGCCAGGTAAATCTGCACCGCGTCGGCCAATCGCACACCACTCACCAGCGTCGGCAGCATCCGAGCCCGTCCCACGACCCACCTCCCACCCGTACCGCAGATAGTCTCCCGAGCCACCGCCGCGTGAAAGGCGCTGAACCCTCGTGCGGAACCTACCGCCCGGCCAGAGCAGCGTTCGTGAATCGATCGGTTCGCGAACACCGTTAGCGGCAGAGCTGCGGATCGTGTTCTCCCCCTGGGGCGGGGTCATAGCATTGACGTATGGGAATCTTTCGGCGGTCCAACTCGGCGCGGCGGCGGCCTGTGGGAGTACCTGACACTTGGTCTGAGTGCTCGGTGTGCGATGGATCCGGTCGCCGCCGAAAGGACCCCGAAAGCAAGCGGGATCTCGATCAGATCAAGTACGAAGACTGCGGGGCATGCAACGGCATGGGCTGGCGCTACCCACCGTCCGGGGATCCGTATCGCAACAACAGTGGGCGGTGAGGGCCTCTTGGCTCCAGGCTCGGACGCGACAGACCCTCCCAAGCGAGTGTCGGAGAACCGATCGTTTCACGACACCTCATTCGAACCTGGATTCTGCAACCGCAGCCCCCAGGCAGGGGGTAGAGGCTCATCCGCCTACTGCCAGGCTCAGAGCCAGGCCGGTGACGGAACCTGGTGACGACGTCCCGGACATCGTGAGCCGGGCGGAATGCAGATGGGAGCTGGCCGAATGCCTCCGGGCATCAGCGCCTCTGGGCAGCCGCGGACAGCGACTAGCAGGGGGGCAGGGGGTCCGTCCAATAAACGTACGCCCCGCCCGCCAGCGCCACCCACCAGCCATTCGTCAGCTTGGCCCACGAGGGGTCTCCATTGAGGACAGTGGTGTTGGTGCGGGTGTAGCACACCATGTGGATTATGGTGCCCTTAACGTACTGGCCCATCGTGTCGCACAAGCTCTGGGGACAGCGACGGTATCGCAGGCCGTCGACCTGCACGGTGCCGGTGACGGCCGCGACGGCGGGCGCGGCGGTCACTGTCAGGGTGGCCATAGTGGCAGCGAAAGTGAGCGCGCACACCAGAAGTTTCATACGCGGATATTCTTCCAGCGAACCGCATTACGGAAAGCCGGAATCGCCGAAACGAACAGAACCCACCACACGTCGGCGGGCACCACCGTCTCCACATGCACCCGACGCAACGGTCGACCTTGCCGCTATCCGACCGAAATCGCGGACCAACCGATCCAGCGCGGCAGCGTAACCGCGGCGGGTATTCACCGCGGGGATCGTGGCGAGATACACCCGCACCGCATCCGCCAGTCGCACCCCAGCCGTTCTCGCCGGAAGCGTCCGCACCGATCCCACCCGAACACCCTCCAGCTCTACGGTAGATAGTTTCCCGAGTCGCCCGGGCGCGGAACCGTCATCACGCCAGGACGACTCGCAGCCTACGGCAGATAGTGGTCGACTATCCGCCATAAATCCTTAGCGCCGGATCGGGCGGTTCTGTTCCTCGACCCCCTACGACGACCTGCTCCGGTTGGCTGGATCACTGAAATTCGGGCATGCCACCGCATCCCTGCTGGTCGGTAAGCTGTCCGCGTCCGGTCGCCAGAACGCGCTCGCGGCGGCGCTCAAGGAGTATGGGGCGATGCGCCGCACCATCTACGCCGCGAAGTATTTGTCCGACCCGGACTATCGGCGCAAGATCTCCCGCCAGCTCAACAAGGGCGAGTCCCTGCACGCGCTGCGCCGGGACCTGCTCTATGCCCACGAGGGCATGATCCGGGCCCGGCATCTGGAGGGCCAGACCGAACAAGCGTGGTGCCTGACCCTGGCTACGAACGCCGTGATTGCGTGGACCACCGAGTACCGGGCTCGCGGTCGAACAGATGCGCCGGTCCGGACGACGGATCGATGACGATGTGCTGGCCCACATCAGCCCGGCGCACAGCGAGAACATCAACTTCTTCGGCGCGATCGAGGTCGACATCGACGCCGAACTTGCCCAGCTCGGGCCGACCGGGTACCGGCCGCTGCGGGTGCGTGACACGCTGTTCTGACCCGCGCGAGTTCAGGGGTGCCAGCGGACTTGGACGGGCTGCTCACCGTCGAGGACCCAACGCGGCCCCACCCCGTTGTTTTGGTCGCACGTCCTGCCGTACGGCGAGGTGAAAACTCGATATGAGCAGTCGGCTCGCCCCACGTCGGATGACACGTGACTTACACATGCATGGTCATGCCCTTCCGTTCTCTTGGTGTGCGCTCGGCAGGTCAGGGGGCGAGGAACTTCGCGGCGACGGGGGCGAATTCTTCCCAGTACTGGAAGACGCCGCCGTGTCCGGAGTTCGGGTAGATGATCAGCTCGGATCCCTTGATCCGCTGGTGCAGGTCCGTGGAGAGGATGGAAGGGACCATGCGGTCGTTGTCGCCGTTGGCGATCAGGGTGGGCTGGGTGATGACCGACAGGTCCGACGGCGCGGAGCGGCCGTATCGCTGGATGGCCTTGAGTTGGGTGCGGAACGCCGCGATGCTGATGGGCTTGTCGCGGTCGACGGTGCGCTCCTGGAGGCGCTCCACGAACGCCTTCCCGGCCTTCTTGCCGACTCTGTCGCGGTTGAAGAAGAGGAACTCCTTCGGGTCCGAGCGGGTGATCACGGAACGGAAGATGTCCCAGTAAGTCACGCCCACGACCTTGTCGATGTCCTTCCCGCCGCGGGGTCCGGTGCCGGTGAGGACGAGCTTGCGGACCAGGTCAGGGTGCTTGACGACGAGGTCTTGGGCGATCATGCCGCCCATGGAGAACGAGAAGATGTCGATCTTGTCGTAGCCGAGGCCCTTGGTGATGAAGGTGTATGCGTCGTCGGCTGCCTGCTTGATGGTGTCGGGGACGGTGCCGGAGGAGGCTCCGACGCCCCGCTGGTCGAAGGTGATCACGTGACGGGTTTTCGCGATCGCGTCCACGATGCGCGGGTCCCAGTTGTCCAGGGTCGCGGCCAGGTGCACGAAGAACACGACGGGGATGCCGCCCTTCGGGCCGAGTTCGCGGTAGGCGAACGTGGTGCCTCCCGCGATGAGGGTCTTCGCGGGTGCGTTCGCGTATGAGGTGATGACTGGCTCGTCGGCGGTGCTCATGGCGCTTACTCCTCCTGGGATCGGGTTGAATGCAGTTGGTGGTTGGCGGTGGGTGCGGTGGTCGGAGCACATCGACGTGTTGTCGGTTTCTGCTGGTAGCCGGATGGTTAGTCGGCGAGGAATTGCAACGCGTCGGGCACGAAGCGCTGGTGGTGCTGGAAGATGCCGCCGTGCCCGGAGTTCGGGTAGATCTTCAGTTGTGCGTTGGGCAGCCGGCGCGCCATATCGGCGGAGTGGCTGCTGGCGACCATGAGGTCGTTATCGCCGTTGGCTACCAAGACCGGGTGGGTGATGACGGACAGGTCGTCGGGCTGGGAGCGGCCGGCGTGCCGGATGGCCTTGATCTGGGCGATGGCAGCCTGGATCGAGATCCGCTTGTCGCGGTCGGCAGTGCGTTCTTTGAGGCGGCGCAGGTAGTCGGCCGCGGCCTGTTTGCCTTCGGGATTGCGGGGGAAGAACAGGAAGTTGCGGGGGTCGCTGAGGGTGAGCAACGCTTTGAGGTAGGCGAGGCCGACAATGGAGCCCATCTTGTCGATGCCGCCGCCACCGCGGGGCCCGGACCCGGCCACGATCAGGCGGCGGACCAGTTCGGGTGCTTGCAGGACCACCATCTGTGCGACACCGCCACCGAGTGAGAACCCGAGCAGATCGACTTTCTGCAGACCGAGTGCGCGGATGAACGCGATGGCGTCGGTGCCCATCTGTTCGACGGTGGATGGCACCGAGCCTGCGGTGGCGCCGACGCCGCGGTTGTCGAAGGCGATGACGCGATGGTGTGCGGCGATGCCGTCGATGACGCGGGGATCCCAGTCGTCGAGGACCGCGGTCAGATGGTGCAGTAACACCACGGGCACCTCGGAGGGTTTGCCGAGTTCGCGGTAGGTGAAAGTGGTGCCGTTGACATCGATGGTGCGGTTGGGTGCGTCTTTCCAGGTAGTCATTGCGGGCCTTCCCAGTAGATCCGGTGTAGCTGTCCGACGAGTGCGATCAGGGGGCGATGGCGCTGCGTGTCTCGAGTCCGGTCAGTGCGGCCTGGATTCGCGTATTTCGTGCTGGTTGCAGGTTCAGGGCACCTGTTCGTACAGCAAGCCCGCACATTAGCTTATGATCGTAATATTACGACCGTAAGCCTGTGCGGTAGACTTTGGCAAGTACGAGATTTCGACGGCGATCAGGAAGTCAGCAGCAATGCCGAGATATGACGTGAAACGCAAAGCCGAAACCCGGCGCCGGATCATTGATACCGCTAGTGCGCGCTTCAAGCAGGGCGGCATCGACGCATCGGGCATCGCGACACTGATGTCGGATGCAGGCCTGACGAACGGCGCGTTCTATGCGCACTTCGCCTCGAAGAGCGATCTGGTGGCCAACGTGATGGCCGATCAGCTGCGCATCCAGCACGAAACCCTGAGCGTGCTACCACCCGGGCGCGCAGCAATCGAGGAGTTCGTGCGCGAGTATCTTTCGCCGTTCCATCGCGACCATCCAGAATTGGGTTGCCCCAACGCCGCCCTGCTCGACGAGGTCGGCCGCTGCGACGATGCCGTGCGCCAGGCTTACACCCACGGCATGCAAGCCATCGTCAACGAGATCGCCGCCCGCTTGTCCCGAGCTGATCCCGCCGGGGCGCGTACCACCGCACTGGGACTGTTCACCATCCTCGTCGCCACCTTGCAACTTGCCCGCGCCGTCTCCGACCCGGCGCTGTCCGACGAGATCCTGGTCTCTGGGATCAGCAATGCCCAGAAGCTTCTCGAAACGTAACGCGTACAGGCACCTTCACTCTTCAGGCGGCCCCAACAACAAGCAACCTCATGAAGAGTTTGGTCGGCGCGCGATACGGAGAACGAGGTACCCGCGACGGCCTCGATGCCGCCCCGCCATCAGAAGGAGGATTTGTCATGAAGGCGTTCGTCGTTCGGAAATACGGCAAGGACGGCCTGGGTGCTGCAGCGGTGCCGGTGCCGACTGTGGGTCCTACCGATGTGCTGGTCAAGGTGAGCGCGGCGAGCATCAACCCGTTGGACGTGATGATCCGCAACGGCGAGTTCAAGCAGCTGCTCAAGTATCGCAAGCCATTCGTCCTCGGACACGACGTCGCGGGAGTGGTCACCGAGGTCGGTTCGGCGGTACAGGGTTTCGCGGTGGGCGACGAGATCTATTCGCGGCCCCGTGATCTGCGCATCGGAGCCTTCGCCGAGTACATCGCGATCGATCAGGCCGATCTGGCACCCAAGCCGGTCTCGCTGAGTTTGCACGAAGCTGCAGCGGTTCCGCTGGTCGCTCTCGCCGCCTGGCAGGTCTTGGTCGACCGCGCACACCTGCAACCCGGTCAGAAGGTCCTCGTTCACGCCGGTGCCGGAGGCCTGGGCTCCACCGTCATCCAACTTGCCAAGCATCTCGGCGCGCACGTCGCCACGACCGCGAACGGTCGCGACGCAGATCGCCTGCACAGGCTCGGCGCCGATAGCGTCATCGACTACACCAAGGAAGATTTCTCGCAGGTGCTGTCCGGGTACGACTTCGTACTGGACTCGCTCGGCGGGAAGAACCTCGAAAAGTCCGTCACCGTACTCAAACCCGGAGGCCTGGCAATCGGAGTCGCGGGCCCACCCGACGCCGGCCTCGCCAAGCAGTTGGGCTTGCCGCGTTTCATGAGGCTGCCACTGGGTCTGCTCAGCCGCAACATCCGCAACGCCGCGAAGAAGCGGGGGGCGCGGTACGAGTTCTTCTTCATGCAAGCCAACGGAGCGCAACTGCGTGACCTTGCCGCCCTCTACGACGCCGGCGTCCTGCAGCCGGTCCTGGACCGGACCTTCCCGTTCGCCCGAACCCTCGAAGCCCTCGGATTCGTCGAACAGGGCAAAGCCCACGGCAAGGTCGTTATCACGATGGACTGAGCGCAAGTGGACCAATTCCGGCGCATCCGCGCCCCGGGCTCTTTCACCAAGTGGCACCGATCAGGTCTGTTACCCCGGATAACGGGCTGTTATCCGGGGCAAGCCCAAATGTGTTGTTTTTTTGGCGCTTGCTACCCGAACCCCTAAACTTCATCTACTTCGATCCAGCGGGCCCTACCGGGGACCCGCTGGACAGAGTGAAACCGCCAGCAAAAATCCGGAAAGCTGCTCAGATCCAAGGGATTCGCTGGCCACATGACGACTGGTCAGCGGCTGCCGGGCAGACCAAGAACATGCGGCACAAGCTCACGCATCTGCTCTACATCGACTCCATCTCGGGCGGCCCGTCGCGCGGGGGTGGGCGGGCGTTTCGGTCCGCGGGGTTTAGGGTCGAACAACTCCCGACGACAGGCTGCTGATCAGGCAGGGCAGTACCGATTCACTGGTCGGAAGGCAGGGGCCACCGACGACGACGTCGGCTTCCGGCACCGCGGCGGGCGCTTCGAGCGGAATCGGGTCCGCGCCCGCGGCGCCACCACCCATCAGAACGGTAGCACTGAACAACGCACCGAGTATTGAGCCACGTACTGACAACCGAGACTTAAGCATTGAGTTCTCTTCTCCTGAGGCCGAATAGGAACGACCCGGAGCCTACGAAGCGCCTCAGTGACACCGCATGACCCAAAATGTATTGCCAATAGGGGTTCCGGTAGTAGTCGCGCGGAAAACAACGGAGTTGCCTGGACCAGCGGTGATGGTGGGCTGCCGGTGTCTGGTGCGACGATGTCGGTCTGAAGCTGGTCCGAGCCGCAAAGCAGGTCTACCCGCGTGATTTCCCGAGGTTTCGGTAGATGGTGGGGCGGTGACGCCGAATTCGGCGGCGATCTGGTCGACGGTGTAGCGGCGCTTGCCGCGCTCATCGAGTTCGTCGTACATCGCCCGGGCCAGCTGTACCTGCCGGGGGCCGAGCTTCGGCTTCTGGCCGCCGGTGCGTCCACGGGCGCGCGCGGCGGCCAAGCCGTCGCGGGTGCGTTCGGACATCAGGGCGTGCTCGAATTCGGCGATGGCGCCGAGGATCTGGAAGAACATCCGCCCCAGAGCGGTGGAGGTGTCGATGCCCTGGTCCAGAACCACCAGATCTACGCCCCGCTCCTGCAAGGCTTTCGACAGCTCGATCAGGTGCTCGAGAGAGCGGCCGAGCCGGTCGAGTTTGGTGACCACCAGCTGATCGCCTTCCCGGTTGGCCACCAGCAGCGCCTTGTCGAGTTCGGGACGGGAGGCGAGCTTGCCGGAGGCCTTGTCGAGGAAGATCTGCTCGCACCCGGCCGCGGTAAGCGCGTCGTGCTGGGCCTCGGGATGCTGATCGCGGGTGGAGACCCGCCCGTAGCCGATTCGCATGCACGGAATGTATCGGTAACCCCCGACAGATTGACATTGCCGCGTACACGGCAACCTTTACAGAACCGGACTGCGCAAAGGCGTTGCCGCCGACAGTGTCTCGTGAACGATCATTTGTGAGACATATTCCTGCCAGCTGGTGGCTGCATCGGTGAATCACGAAATCTGACGTCACTGTTCAGCTTGACACCGGACTGTGACCAGTTCGGACCAGCGCAGCATGAGCGTGCTTTCGTGAACCGAGCGCGAGCATAGGGCGGTGGTTTCGGATTGACTGTTCTGATGAGTGACGAGCACGGATACTGGACTCCGGCACATCATGCGATCGAGCACTTCGATGTGGCGAGGCTGGCTCGCCTACTGGCCGAGGGCAGTGATCCCGACGAAGTCTTTGTTGACATGACGCTGCTGACGCACGCCATCGATGCCGAGGGCGATGGCGCCGCCCAGAACGGTGAACCGTTGAGCGTTCACCTGACCGCGGTACTGCTGGCCTTCGGCGCTGATCCCACCCTGCCCGACCCTGCCGGGCGTACTCCGATGGACATGGCGGCTGTCTACCGCCACGATCTCGCGATCAAGCTGCTCCAAAGCCACATCAATCGCCAACTCGGAGCATGAACACCGATTCACTGGGTGACCGAGCCCGCTGATGGCGTGCGTTCGCCGGACACGCCCAAGCCGCCGGACGCCCGTCGACGGCGTCAGATTTCAGATCTCACCAATAACCGCCGTCAGGATGCACCGGCGCGGCCACAGCTGGCCAAGGCGCTATGTAGGCATGGCTCGGGCCGCTGCTGTGGTCACTGACTATTTCGGCGGTGACAGCCGCCAGATTCACCGTAAGGGTGCTCTTCCCCACGCCGCCTTCTGATTGAGCAGCACATACACAAACGCCATTCCTAGCTCTCTCCCGTGTGCTTCGCAGGCCGCTGCGTGGGCGGCGCGGACGATGCGGTTCATTTCACGGCCTCGATCCGGACCAGAGCGCTTGCCATGTACCCGCTCGTCGCGGCGAGTGAGTTTCGGGCCGTGCCACCGGGCGATGCGCGAGCTGACCTCGATCCTGGGCCCGGGAGCCGAACGCCGACCCTGACCAGCAGATACGCCATATATGTTGGTTTTTCGGCGGTTACTACCGGAACCCCTCATCGAGGGAATACTGCAGCGGCGATACCGCCATCGACAAGTCGGCAGAAGCGGACAACCAGACACGCCTACCCGTGCGACACGCTGGATGTGATCTTCACCGGTAGATGGCCGGGAATCTTCAGTGGTAGTTGGCCGCATCGTCAATCTTCACCGCTCGTTTGACATCGACGGCGCCGTACCGGCTAACTTCACCAGCAGTCGACAAAGTTCCTGACCCGGCTTCTCTCACCCTGCCAGTTCTGACTTGGCCCGGGGCCATCCCGCGCGTTCTCAGCGCCGAATCTCCCCCTGAAGGGTTCTCGCCTCGGCCGGGATCCGGAGACTGGTGATCGCCGAAATCGAGCTGCCGACGCGGATCAGACGAGTTCGCATGCGGTGGGCGCCATGGTCAGTGTGCTCTCATTGCTGGTGAGCCAGGCATGATGAGTCGCTGTAAAGCTGGGTACGGCCTGTTGAGTGAGATTCGGCCAGTCCCGATCGGAGGTGAAGTTTGTGGGTGAAATGATGCGAATCGTCGATTTGGAAGCTGGCTTCGGTCGCTACTTGCACGGCCGGGAGATCACTGTTGCCGACTTGGATGCCGTGGCGGCGATCGAGGCGATGACCAGTTTCTATGCTGATAACCGCCTCCAGGATGCAGCCCCTGCCGACATCGCTGGAAGCGATGGTGACATGCTCCTTTTTCAGTGGGGCATCTACGACAGCCTCTACGGTGCCGGTGTGTTCACCTATGGCATCACCCGGCAGGCGATCGGACCTGACGAGGACGACGGGATCTGGCAGTTGTCACTGACGCTGCGGTTTCCTGCAACAGCAGGGTCGGTCATTCCGGAATTGGGCAGGACGATCCCGGACAGGTCGGGAGCTTCGTGCTTTTGTCGCGCACCATCCCGCAACCGCCTACGTCGCAGGCCGGCGTCCCAGCCTGGTCGAGCTGACGTTCGACGATGTCCGCTAGCAAGCTGTGCCGATGCTCGAGCGCGTGTGCCGAGGAAAGCCGAGGTCTGTTCTTGAGTATCCAGTCGAGAGAACTCCGGAGCAGAGCTTGATCCTCAACGTGCGTATCGGCGCCACGTACTACTACGCGCAGACGTGGCCGCAGATGTCGGAACTTGTCATGATGGTTACACGGCCCCAGCGGATCTCGCCTCCAGGGATCGACGGCGAGCACGGTAACGCGGAGTTCATGTTCGCCGACGGGCGTCATACTGCCCGGACTCGTGACTGGTGGCCGGATAACTTCCTGCACGTCGGAGTCAACTGCGCTACCGGCTACGGTGGGCTTATCTGGTACGTGTCTCCGGACCGGGCTGGCAAGTCCGGTGACGAGACGTCTCAATGGTGCTGGGTATCGGACAATCCCACACCTCCCGACTTCGATCCGCGAGTTCTCTCCGATCCAGGTTGTCCACTGTTCTTTGACCGGCGAAGTGCGCTTCCTGTTACCCGAGTTCGTCAAGCCTTGGAAGAGTTCTGTCGGATGGGTACGGGTGATCGACCCGAGTGTGTCCGGTGGGTCCGCGGCGAGATAAACGGAGAACGCCTCGAAGCGAATCGGCAATAGCCGTCGTCTGCACCTCGGAGAAGGAGCGCGAGTACACGCGGCCTACCGATGTCGGGCATCGCGCGTGACAGGGTGCGTGCGGTGCAACGGGCCGCAGCGGCTCACTCGGCCGCCGACAGATTCGGTGGACGTTCGGAAAACGACCAGGTCGGCGCAAATGGCGCGGCACAGGAACTGGTCGCGGTAGAACACCCGGATCTCGGCCAGGTCACGCGGGTCGTAGCGCGCGGTGACCTGCTCACCGGTGTAGTCGGCGAGCACTGGATCCAGATAGCGCAGCGACTGGTGGTGGATGCCGTCCGGGTGCACCGTCCGCGGGGTGGCGACGGTCAGTAGCAGCAGGTCCAGCTGCCGAAGGGTCTCGGGCAGCCGGGGGAGGAATCCTTCTTTCTCCCAACTGGTCTGGGGTGGCTGACCGATTTCGCTGTGCCGGGTCAGATTGTAGGTGCGGATGTTCCTGGTCACCAAAGAACATCGCCGGTTCACCGAGTTCGCCGACGCCTGCCGTCGAGACCGCTACTTCGGACTGTGCTACGGGCCACCTGGCGGCGGGAAGACCCTTTCCGCCCGCCGGTACGCGACCTGGGACTCCATCGAGCCGCGGCTGTGGAACTGGCACGTCAACTACGCCCAAGGCAGCGATCGCGACAACTGGCACAGCCTGTTCTACACCCCGGTGGTCGGCGCTACCGCCTGCAACATAGACACCGATCTGCGCAACATGGCCCAGCGCTTGGCGCTGCTGCGCAGCATCGGATGGGATGACTCTCGCGCCCACAACCTCCCCCACGGCAGCGACGGCTTCACCGAGTTGCTGATCGTGGACGAGGCTGATCGACTGAAAATGCCTGCGCTGGAACAACTCCGCGACCACTACGGCCGCAGCAGCCTCGGACTGATCTTGATCGGCATGCCCGGCATCGAGAAGCGGCTGACCGGCTACCCGCAGCTGTACAGCCGCGTCGGATTCGTCCACCACTACCAGCCACTATCGGCCGAAGAACAAGCATTCGTCCTGGCCAAACACTGGCCACACCTCGCCCTCGGCGACACCGACGACTTCACCACGGCCGAAGCCGTCGCCGCAATCACCCGCATCGCCAGCGGCAACTTCCGGCTCACCAGCCGCCTCGTCGCCCAGATCGAACGCATCCTTGACATCAACTCCGTGACCGGGTGAGACGGGAACTCGCGCGAGTCGCCCGCGCCGGCGAGCTCACCACCGATCACGTCCGGCGCCTGGCCGTTGAATGCTCGGTGAGCGAGCGGACCTTCTGGCGATGGCTTGCCCGCAGCCGTAGTCCATACCCGCTGAGGGAGCGGGCCCGGTTCCGATTCGACGAAGATCTGCGAGACCGAGTGCACCACCTCGCCGGCAACGCTTCCGCGGTCCACCGTGAACTCCTCGCCGCTCACCAGGTCGGCGGGCCCGCACCTCCCAGCCTCAAATCCGTCCAGCGAGCCGTGCACCTCGACACGACAATCCGCCCCGAACGCCCTCGGAAGCGCCGTCCGCCCCCGCTGTCCCGAACCAAAGTGCGATGGCGCTGCACTTCCTCGACCAGCCGGGAACCACCGTCTCCGGAGTCACCGAAGTCTTCGGCATCAACCGCCGGACGCTCGCCCACTACCGCGACCTGGAGCAATGATCGAGACCTGTGGATGAGCCTGGGCGAGGTGGCGTGAAAGTGGGCGCACCTTTCCGAAGATGATCATCACGGATTCAGGTATTCGATCAAGGCCGGCGTTGGCGCGCTGGTTGGGAAGGTACGCCCGTGCTCACGGTAGTTCACGATGCGCAATCAGCCAATGAGGCCGACGGCGCTGGCGGTCGATCGCTGCTCGATGAGATCGTCCGCGATGGTGCCCGTCAGATGTTGGCTGCGGCGCTGCGGGCCGAAGTCAGTGCCTATGTCGAGCAGTTCGCCGATCAGCGCGATGAGAACGGTCGGCGTCTGGTGGTCCGCAATGGCTATCACCGCGAACGCGAGGTGCTGACCGCTGCGGGTGCGGTGGCGGTGACCGCGCCGCGGGTCAACGACAAGCGCATCGACGCTGATACCGCAGAGCGGCAACGGTTTTCCTCGGCGATTCTGCCGGCGTGGGCTCGCAAGTCCCCGCAGATGACCGAGGTACTGCCGCTGCTGTACCTGCATGGTCTTTCGACCAGCGACTTCGGCCCGGCCCTGGAGCAGTTTCTGGGTTCAGGTGCGGGATTGTCGGCCACGACGATCACCCGACTGACCGCGCAGTGGCAAGACGAGGCCACGACGTTCCAGGAACGTGACCTCTCGAGCACTGACTACGTCTACCTGTGGGTCGACGGTATCCACCTCAAGGTCCGTCTCGAGCAGGAGAAGCTGTGCCTGTTGGTGATGATCGGGGTCCGGTCCGACGGCCGCAAGGAACTCGTCGCCCTCACCGACGGTTACCGGGAGTCCACCGAGTCGTGGGCCGATCTGCTGCGGGGTTGTCGCCGTCGCGGGATGACTGCCCCGGTGCTGGCTGTCGGCGACGGCGCGCTCGGGTTCTGGAGGGCGATGCGCGAGGTGTTCCCGGCCACCCGCGAGCAGCGCTGCTGGTTCCACAAGCAAGCCAACGTCCTTGCCGCGCTCCCGAAGTCAGCGCACCCCGGTGCGATCTCGGCGATGCGGGAGATCTACAACGCCGAGGACATCGACAAGGCACAGGTCGCGATCAAGGCCTTCGAGGTCGACTACGGCGCCAAGTACCCCAAGGCCGTCGCCAAGATCGTCGACGACGCCGACGTGCTCCTGGAGTTCTACAAGTATCCTGCCGAGCACTGGATCCACCTGCGGACCACGAATCCGATCGAGTTGACCTTCGCCACCGTCCGGCTGCGAACCAAAGTCACCAAGGGCCCCGGATCGCGGGCTGCGGGAATTGCCATGGCCTACAAGCTTATCGACGCCGCACAGACACGATGGCGGGCCGTCAACGCACCCCACCTCGTTGCCCTCGTTCGAGCAGGCGCCATCTTCCATAAAGGCAAATTGCTCGAACGACCGGTCGACATCACACCCACCCAACCGGGTGGATCAACCGAAAGTGATGTCGCCTGAATCAACTTCATCACAGGTCTTGGCAATACCCCTCATGCGACCATTGCTGTTTGGTGAGGAACCATCACCACTGGCCCAAACCCCAGAGTCGGGATGGGATTGGCGGCCGCGCTATCGTCCACAGATCAGGAGATAGTCAATCGGCGAGATGGGGCTCGTGTCGGATGGTCGATGAACCGATGTGGAAGATCCTGGATTTCAACGAGGGCGCGTATGTCACAGCCGGTGCCGGCGCGGTCGAGGTGACCGATTTCCGCGGGCCGCTGTCCACCCGCGACGGTGAGGTCAGATTCTCGCTTCGGCTGTGGCGCACACCAGATTCCTCCTTGGCCCGCAGCGCTGTCGGGCGCTATCCCGACCTGATGCCGGGCACCGCCCGCAACGCGGCCCGCGCGAACTGCATTCTCGCGGTCGGCTCCGCCGATGCGCTTGCCGTCGCGCTCTACATGACCGGCACCAGGTACCGGATCGGCCGACGTGACGCCGAAAACTCGCCGGTCCGAACAATCCGGTACAACCTCGGGCGCGAGGTCACCGTCCACGAAGGTGAAATCTTTGCGGCACCCGAAGCGGGCGAACTGTTTCTTGCGTACTTCCTGACCGGAACGGTTTCCCCCGACGACTACCGGCTTCGTGAGCTGAACGACCCTGGCACCGCGCCGAATCCGACCCACGCGCTGACCATCAATTTCGACGAACACCGCACGGTCTTTCCCACGGTCGAGGCCGATGAATTCTCAGCGTTCCTTAGCGACACCAACAACGACGAACCGTCCGTGCTCGTGCTGTGGCCACTCCCGCCAGGCAAAGCCGTGACCGATCTCACCGACGAAGAACAGTCAGACCATCAAGAGTTCATCCAGACCGCCGGCTCCTGTGGTCGCTACACGGTGGAGATACGCCAACGGGCTACTGTCTACACCCTAGGCCACGTGATCGACGATCCGATCTGGGACACCGAACCGACCGAGATCACCGCTGGCTCCCACGTTGTCCCCGTGTATCCCCACGAGGTCTTCACCCCGGCTGAGGTAGGCCATCTCTTCCACCACTACCGCAAAACCGGGCAAATCCCCGACAACGGCTACACGCGTCGAGAACTCCAGTGAGGTGGGATGCGCCGTTGTACCGGGCCATTCCTCATGACGAAACTCACCGCACAAATCATCGGCCCACAAGTATTGACAATTGCTCCCGCGACCTCGCACGACAGGCCAACCATCGCTGAAGATTTCAGGCCGTCAATCTCAGAAGGTCACACGCTGGAGTCCGCGACGTCGCTTTCCGCCGACATTACCGATCACAGACCCTGTGAACCGATGTCGAAAGTTCACCGATGATCGACGTCGGAATTCACCAGCGTAGCCAGGGGGCGCAACCACGCGAGCCATGCTCCACTGACCGACCACTCACCGCGACCAGGACACCGTCCTCCACACAAAGCCCTGCGCAGAACAGGCCACAACGATCAGAACCCAGGGGAACATAGGTTCGATAATGACACGTACCGGTCGGTCTGGCGAGATAGGCTCACCGGCATGGTTCAGGTCGGTGACAGAGTGCTCTTGGTCGCGAACGGCGTGTCGGTGTTCCAGGTCCTGGAGCTCGAAGACGACACCCACGCGATCGTCGAGTCCGTCCTGGACGCGCCTGGCCGCTACCCGTTCAGCGTCCGCATCGACTCGCTGGTGCCCGCACCGCAGGCGTAGCGCCCGGTTCGGTCCCCGCGTTCTACATCGCGATGTCGCCGAACAGATCGAGCTGCTCACTGTCGGTGAGCGCGAGGCGGTGACGCGGTCGCGTCGCGGTTCCGCCGAGCAGCGCGCGGACCCGGTCGCGGTCGGGTGCTTGCTGCCCGAGCCGCGCGGCGACGACTGCGGGCGGTAGGCCTTCGCGCAGCATGCGTTGTTCGGCGGTGGTGCGCAGCGTGCCGGGGGAGATGTCGAGGCCGGCGTCGGCGCCGACGGCGCGGACGGCGTCGTCGACGGTGCGCACTGCCAGCCGCCGGTGCGGGGCCTGCTCGGTGAGGAACAGCGCGATCTGTTCGGGGTGGCCGCGTAGCAGGCGTCGGCGTTCGGCCAGCCAGGCGACCAGCGCGGCGCGGGTACCCGGCTGCAGCGGCACGGTCCGCGTACCGCCGCTGGAGTCGGTGATTGCCAGGGCGCCGGGCCAGTCGGCCAGATCAAGGCCGGTCAACGCGAGCGCGGCGATCTCGGACTTCCGCGGCCCGGCATCCAGGCCCAGGACGATCATCGCGAACGCGCGCGGCCCGCGTGCCGCCGCGGCGCGCAGCAGGGCGCGCTGCTCGGCGGGGCCGAGGGTGCGGGGGTTGGTCGGCTCCACCACCACTCGCGGTGTGGCTGGGGCGCCCAGGCCGAGCCATTGGTAGAAGACGGTGAGCGCGGTGAGGGTGAGATTGACGGTGCGCCCGACGACTCCGCGGTCCTCGACGGCTGCGGTGAGGTAGGCGTCGACGGCGCGGTCGCGGCCGGTGTGAGAGTGCAGGGCGTCGTCGTGGCCGCGGTTGTCGGCCAGCCAGGCCAGGAAGTGCCCGACCCGTTCGAGGTAGGTCTCCCGCGAACGGGTGGCGAGGTCGTCGCGGTCGGCCAGGGCGGCGGTGAATCCGGCCAGCATCGGGTCGGCGGCGATCTCGATCGAGAACAATCCCGGCATGTCGTGGCTGTTGTCGTTCACCGCCGTCCTCCATGCCGAAACTCGTTGTAGAGCAGCATCGCAGCAGGCACCGACACTGATGATGGAAAAGATCTTGATCGTCGTGTCTCTGGCACCGACTGTCGCCCTGCTGGGTTGACCATCACTTGGTCTGACCGGCGGTCAGGGTCCCGCGCGCCGGCCGGGCGGACA